>JACZWF010000182.1 GCA_022572285.1 Nitrososphaerota archaeon
TAAATGAAAAGGCACTCCTAGAGTATTGCAGTTCCAATATAAGATTTCCTTGGGAAGATTTCCCTGAAGGGAATAGGTTATAAATGCTTCATAGGGCACTGACCGGGCAGACCTTAACGGTTGGGCAGTTCGCTTCCCAAGGAGTCCATATCTCCCTCGTTTGTTGCCCCGGTTGGAACCTGGTGAAGACCAAACGGCACAACGTCGTTTTTTCTTCAGCACGGACAGCCGTTAGGCGCTGTTACATGGAGAGTGTCGGCGTGGAGTGACCTAGACTGGGATGTTAAATCATAGAATTTAGCCAAAAATTACAATAGCCTGGCTGTAGAAACCCAGCCAAATTAAGAGCGAGATTCACCGCTAATTTTCCTCAACAACTGGTATCGAGAATTTCTCCTAAAGCGCACCTCCAAGTAGAGGGAGGGATGAAAATCGGTATCGGAGGCAAGGCTATCGAGCCTGGCGCACTAATCTATAGAGCAGGTTGAGATCCAGGAATATGACAGGCAAGATGCGCATGGATAATTGGCTGAAGTACGTTTACCTATCATTGTTGATTGCGTTCATGGTAACTGTAGGGATTGCATGTGGTGTCCCCGATGTCCCCGATGCTGAACTGAAGGAGGTCGCCGATGCCGGACTGAAGGAGGTCGCCGACGCCGAACTGAAAAGGGCCACCGATGCCGAACTGAGAAGGGCCGCCGATGCAGAACTGAAAAGGGCCGCCGAAGCAAAGTTAATTGCTTCCTGCGAAGTTGATCGAGGGGGATTAGAAGTTAGTGCCAACGCTCTATCTGAGGAACAAGCTCAATCACTTTGGCTAAGCATCTTTGAATGTTATCCGCTGTCTGCCGGCGGGAAGGAGAACGCCCTTGCATTCCTCGACCGCGGCGATTCCCGAATAGCGGACGGAATGCTACAGGATATTTACGAACTACCCAGATTCGCCCCGGTGAAAATTGAAAAGATTACCTGGACTGAAGACCCTTACGGGGAAAAATATTGGCAGTTTATCTTTTACAGCCTCCGACCCTCAAGGCATTTGCTGAACACCTGGCTAGAGACCGGGGACGACAAGTATAGGCTGAAACTACTAAAAATGATCGCGGGTTATCTCGACGAAGGAATGGATGGGCCTTTTTCTTGGGATAACCACGGTGCAGCTTGGAGAACCTTGGTGCTGATTAACACCTGGTGGAAGCTACGTGAAGGGGACGCTCTCCCTCTTGGCGTAGGAACGAGAATGCTTGATGCGCTGGAAGCACACGGTGAATTTCTTGCTGACGAGGCCCACTATCAAAGCGGAAATAACCATGGAATTACCCAGGCCACGGCTTTATATTTGCTGGCGGTTAACTTCCCGGATTTGCCGGGAGCCGACCATTGGCTCACTATCGCATCCGAAAGACTGGACCAAGGCATAGTTAGCCTGGTAGATGAAGACGGCATCATGGTGGAAAACTCACCCTTTTATCACCTCTACACCCTCAGGCTATACTGGGATATATCCTCCTATATCAAAGAGCACAATCTTGCGGCAGGGCGGGAATTGGGTGAAGTAGTTGAAAGCATGTTGTCCTACGCAACCTACATGCTTCAACCCGATTTACAGGTACCGTCCATCGGGGCCTCGGTTGTCGATGAGGTAAAGCTCCGTGGTAAGTACCAAGAAATGGCGGACGCCGACCCGCATTTCCTGTTTGTGCTAACTCAAGGTAGAGAAGGAGTGCGGCCGCCTAGCCGTAGCATACATTTTCCCGTAGCCGGACAGACTATCATGCGTTCGGGGTGGAGCGCTGGAGAGAATTTCGAGAATCAGACCCAGATCATTTTCGATGTTGGACCATATCGAACAAAACATAGCGACTTTGATGCACTAAGTTTTCATCTTTATGGTAGAGGAGTCGCCCTTCTACCGGATGCTGGATTGTATACCTATGAAGAGGGCCCCTGGAGGTCTTACTTCCACGGAACTTCCTCGCATAATACGGTAGTGGTTGACGGGCTAGACCAGGACACTGCAGCGAGTAAAACATCGAATTGGAAGGTCGTCTTAGACGTCCCGAAGAGGGTTTTCCCTGGATCCTTTTATGAAAATGATGACGTTGTTTACCAGTCAGCCATGCATGACCTGTACGGCGGTGTTAGACATCAGAGAGCTGTCGCGCTTATCGGGGATAACCTGGTTCTTATAATTGATAATTTAATCTCGAGCAGTAAGCATACCTACGAGCAAAAATTTCATCTATTTTCCAAGGCGAAATTGGATATTAATGGCCTGACGGTGGTCGCCACGGGAGACCGGCCCGACCAATCCATAACTATTCGGCAATTTATGGAGGACGGGATCGAGCTAAGTGTTGCAAAAGGCGAAACTTCGCTTATCAATGGTTTTTGCTCGAAACAGTATGAGGTGGCAGTCCCTTGTTATGCGCTTTCGTACGCAAAAAACGCCGAGACAACCTCCTATGTCACGCTTCTACAGATTGGAGACCCAGATGCAGGGGTCACGGTAAACGTAGATAAGGACAGTAATTCGGTCACCGTTAAGACCGACAGAGGCGAGTATAGATTTCCTTACGATTTGAGTGCTGACTTTGACCTGGCAAACCTCGAGGGAGTGCTGGAGGGTACCGACTGCGGTATAGACCTGAAGACAGTATTGGATGGCTATCCACGGGCTATCGAAGCCAGTGAAGAAAAAGCTAGCTCAGTTCCAGTTTTGACTTACCATGGCATAGAAGAACCCGATTCACATTTAAGCATTCCACTGTGTGATTTCAAAGAGCATATGTTTGTCTTGAAGCGTGCCGGCTATGAAACTGTGAGTGCGGACGACTTTGTCCAGTTTATGGGAGGCAGGAAACAGCTTCCGGATAAGTCGTTTCTATTGACCTTCGATGATGGTAAGAGGGCTAGCTACTATTTCGCTGACCCAATTCTGGGAGAGCTGGATTACACCGCAGTGATGTTTATCGTTACGAGGCATTCCTTAGGACCAGGAAACATTTACTCTATTTCGATTGACCAAGTATTGGAAATGCTAAGCAGTGGAAGATGGGAGATTCAGGATCATGGGAGAGAGGCTCATGACCCGATAGTCATCGACCAACATGGCGGGACAGGCAATTTCCTGAGCAACAAGCTCTGGCTGCCGGAAGACCATAGGTTAGAGACCGATGAAGAGTTTAGGCAAAGAATACACAACGACTTCCTCAATTCAAAATCGGATATGGAACGAGCACTCGGTAAAGAGCCAGTATTCTTCGCCTTCCCTTACGGCGACTTCGGCCAGGGGTCTTCGAATATTCCAGGAGCCGAGTCGCACGTTTTG
>JACZWF010000183.1 GCA_022572285.1 Nitrososphaerota archaeon
CGAGCAAGACCGTATGCTCGATTAGGCTATAAACCAAATGAGTTCTGATGATAGGAAGAAAGTAGAGGATCTTATCTTGGGAGGGATGGATAAATCTCCAGCATTCAAACGAATCAAAGATCCGTTTGGATATGAAGCAGCTAAGGAACTTGAATCAACCGTTGATTCTTGATACCCCTTATTACTCCCCATCCTATGGGATGCTGCCATGAGAGAGGATCAAATGCCATTCTCACTATTGTGAAGATAATCACGAGGAGGAGGCATCGAAGATCGAGGCTCTTGGCCCACTAGCGCGCGCGGTCATCCATCCATCCCAGAGACCCCCTACTAGGAAAATTGTCGCCTTCGACAGCTTAAGGGCAAGCTAAGAGCTGTTCTGAAAGACTTTCTCCAAGGCGTCCCACCCATGTTGGAATGAACCACTGAATGAGGCCTGACATATCTTGTTATTAGCATACGACCCAAAGAAGGGTGGTGGGAAGCCCCTAGAATCCGACCTTTCCGACCCTTTCTGGAGCGATACGAGTGGTGGTGGTCGGGACCCATATCTTAGAATAGTTTGTAGACTCTCTTGTCGAGTTCAATTCGCCGAGTGAAGAAGACTTTGCTTTTGGGCGGGGAGTAAAGTAGCATTTCGCTTGTAACCCGAGTAGTCTTCACCAAAGCCAAGGTTAAATGGGATTTGAACTCAAGAAAATTGATGGGTTCGGTAGCCGAATTACTATCACCGGCCCATTGATTGGAAACTTTGTCCGATGGAATCTTTACCTCTGCTCCGAAAAGCATGGCCCCTTGAGATTTTTATCGCATGAATTTTCTCGTTTGGGGGACCCTTGAATTTCAATATCCACCCCGATTGAAGGCTTATAAATCCAACTTGTCAGCGCGCGCGCGCTCTTCAGCAGAAATGGCTAGGAGGCTTGGTGTTGAGTAAGTTCGCTAAAACACTTGTCGAAATCGCACGCCGCAGGGAGGCTCAAAGAAAGGCCATTGCTGCTGAACGAGCTAGGTTATTGAATCAAGAAAGGGAGAGATCGAGAGCTCAAGAGTTGGCCCAGCAGGAATACGACAGAAGAGTAGAGGAGGAAGCTGAGCGGTTATTCGAGGTGGATGAACTAATGAAGCTTCGACAGATCAAGTTGGGGAGAGACTATGACACCGGTTTATGGTTGGCTCTCATTAACCAAAAACACTTGGAGAAAGGAATTAGCAATTTAGAAGATTTTTTCGATGATCTAAGTCAGGGCGGTCTGAATCCTGATCTACTGGGTCGACTATCTTATCTCACAGAATTAGCTGGAAATGATGTGAACTCCTATGAGGCTATTGAAGAGCGAGTGAGACCCATGATGGTCGCGGAGGCCAGGGATCAGTTAAGAGAGAAGCTAGAGGGAAATCCGTATCAGGAGTATTTTGTGGGTCTCTTAAAGGAAGAGTGAACGATGGTCATCGTCTGAGTTGATTGCAACGGCTCACCTCAAGATTGCAAGGAAAGTTCTTCGCTAATCGAGTGTCCCATATGTTCCTTAAGGGAATGCTGTTGTTGGATAATGCTCCATCCGTTCTCATTTCAGTTTCGAAGTAGGTCAAAGGGGT
Organism: Nitrososphaerota archaeon; assembly: GCA_022572285.1. Lineage (GTDB taxonomy): Archaea > Thermoproteota > Nitrososphaeria > Nitrososphaerales > UBA57 > B1T1B5. The sequence continues at coordinate 1,600 of JACZWF010000183.1, forward strand.
CAAGCAGGTCATGGATTTTTCTTATTCTATTGAAGACCAGTCCAGTGGACTTTGCTTTACTTTTTTCTTCTCTTCAGAAGATTGAGACTGGTCCCTCGACCATGCTATTTCGTCTGATCTCGCTTCATAACCGAAGAGAGTGTGACGATGTGCTTGACACTAAATGCTCTGGAGTGAATCTCTAACGATTTTTCATATGGTTTAGCAAGATGTAGGTATTCATGGCAATAAAGACAATAGACTAAGCGCGCGCGCGCCTTTAAGATCCGTTAACGTTTCTGTCCCTCCTTTCGATCGCATGTCGTGGGCCTTCTGGTAAAGATCTATAGAGATCGTTGATCTTCTTCGGCCGTGTTATCAACAATTCAGCGATTAGATTGATGAGATCAAAAAGCGCAGTCGCCGTTTTCTTGTCATCCCTAAGATCAAGTTCCCCCGGATGAACCGCATTATTTCCAACGACCCTAACAATGTCTAGAGCGTTTTGAATGGTGACATCAAGTCCATCCTCTACTAGCTTGTGAATCTTTGTGTTCAAGTCAGGGCCCTCGGCGCCTAGGCCGTCACACAATTTCTCGAGAGAGAGCCGCAGAAGAGCTGCTGCTCCCCGCGGCGACTTGTCTAGAATGTTCCTCGCTTCCAAGTAGTCTGTCTTTGCATCATCTCGTAAGTCTGGATTCGGATCCGGAACTGAGTGGGTAGTTGGATCTATTATGTTTCCGTGGCGCCAGACACTCGTCTGTTGACATTTGCTACACAATGCGAGATCCAAGTCTTCCATCGGCCTGAAGCCTCCCCCCCGAGCTGGCCAATACACCGGAGTCCATCTCTGATGAGCATAAGTTCCGCAGTGTGGACAGTGAAACCCGTCACTTTTGAAGGAAGGAGGAATGTGTGCCATGCGCCTTACCTAATTAGCTAGCGCGCGCTCCCACCGGACAGCTCCGCATCCGTATTTGACGCCTATTCTGGCCTGCTATCGTAGCTAGCTTCGAAAATAGACATTTATTAGCTAACATAGCCATCTCCATCTGCTATATATTACACGGTTATTGATATATAGTGCGCGCGCGCTCTAAGACCGCCTTCTCACCGTTTGGATAAAATTTTTCAGATCGTCTTTGAAACGGAAATCCTGGTGCTCAGAATACTGTGAGCAAGTTGAAGAATCTCAGTAGAAATAGGGTGATTATAGCAACCAAACTCAAGGCGGTGGTAAGTGGTTTGTGAAATGCCAATCCCCCATAGATAATGGGGAATATTGATATGATAAAGAATAGATTCGTGACACCGATTTCGATCTGACTTGTCCACGATATTGTCAAAACAAGTGAGACTAGTATTCCCCATAGGGGAAAAAATGTGAAACTTGGCTTGGCTGCTACTCGTGTATGGTTCATAGACTTGATCTGTGATTCAATTGGTAATAAAGATAGATCAAATGATTTGTAGTTAGATGCGGGAACTATGTCAAGGAGATTTGAGTATCGGATCTGTTCGGCATTCTTCATTTGTCCATATCCTTCGTCCCATAACTCAACAATCCGTTTTCTAACAGATGTAGATCGCAATGATTGATAGCTCTGTTTGACTTGCGCGCGCGGCGTGCATAGGGGAGAAGTCTATCGGCATCCACCCAGAGATCCCTCAAACCTTCGGGAACCTGATGGTCTTAAGCGTCTGAACCGGAATTGCCCGCATTTGTGGAAATTGTGGGTCGAATTACGAGATG
>JACZWF010000184.1 GCA_022572285.1 Nitrososphaerota archaeon
CGCTTATCATGAACGCTAGAGTCGATGGCTATGAAAGAGCCGAGCAACACAGCGTGCGCTAGGGTCCAAGTCAGTGAGACAATCCTCCGGTTTGCGGAGATTATGGGTATCCAATCAAGCTCCTCGATGGTGATTTCGAGGAATGAGATTAGTTTCCTTCGCATCCCTGCTACCGTGGTTCCACGTTCATCATGGATGTCACCACTCCCCCAATCTCATGAACATTCCCTAATCAAATAGTAATCTCTACCAGGATCAAGAAGATCCCCTGTGCTGTCAAGTTTCATATACCTACTCCTACTGCCTTTTATTGGCTTCACGTTTTTCCTACCTATCCCGAGTTACGCCTATATGAGACCTCGCTGGAGTACGATTGAAAGATTTTATAATCAAATAGGATCCAGTAATCGAACATTCGGATCTCGAATGTCGAAAATAGCTGATGCTTGATGAAATGGAAATCACTGAAACACAATGGGGTATTATTCCCACCCAATCACGAATACCGGAATCTTTCTATCCTAGTGAAGGGGAATAAGGTAGCCCTTACTCCATTCCAGGAAGAAATGGCTTGGGCTTGGGCCAAGAAGAAGGATACGCCGTATGTCCAGGACAAGGTCTTCCAGGCCAATTTCCTTACAGATTTTCTCAGGCATTTCCCAGGCCTAGAAGGTGTCAGCCTAGAACAAATCGACTTTTCAGAGATCACCCGGGTCCAAGAAATGGAGAGAGTGAGCAACTCGGATCCTCAAAGGAAGAAACAACTGGCACAAGAGAGAAAGAAAAGAAGAGAGATTCTTAAGGAGAAGTACGGGTACGCCGAGATCGATGGAGTGAGAACGGAGGTCGCAAATTATATGGTTGAGCCAGCTGGGATCTTCATGGGAAGGGGTGAGCACCCCTTGAGAGGGAGGTGGAAACCCAGAGTAGGGCCTGAGGACATTATATTGAACTTGGATGAGACGGCAGTACCCCCTCTAGTTCCGATTCCAGAGACCCAGTGGGGAAAAATAATCCATGATCATAACTCTACCTGGCTCGCAAGTTGGCGCGACAATCTCTCGGAGAGCATGAAATACGTATGGTTATCCGATGTTTCAGCCATACGTCAAAGCCGAGACAAGGTAAAGTACGACACTGCAGCCGGTCTAAGGAAGGCAATCAGAAGAGTACGGTCTAATATCTTGGCCGGAATGCGTGATAGTGACGTGAAGGTAAGGAAAGTTGCCACGGTCGCATTTCTTATCGACAACCTCTCTATGCGAGTTGGTGATGAGAAAGATGAAGAAGAGGCAGACACTGTCGGAGCCACCACCTTAAGGGTCGAACACCTCATATTTACTAATTCTGGTATAGATTTCGATTTTCTCGGTAAAGATAGTGTAAGGTGGCAGAAATCGCTCGTTTTGGATCCTGATGGTATAGTCTCCAAGAACCTTAAGGGCTTTACAGCAGGCAAACAGCCTGGCGACCAAATATTTGAAAACATTGCATCAGATGCAGTCAATCGATTCCTCGCGAAGGGGATGAAGGGCCTTTCAGCAAAAGTATTCAGAACATATCAAGCCTCCAATGAGGTGAGAGATTATCTTATGAACCATGAAATCGCGACTCATGACTCTGACGATCTTAAGTTATTTCATGCGAAGATGGCAAATCTCCAAGCTGCCACGAAATGCAACCACAAAAGAACACCCCCTAAAAATTGGAATGAAAGATTAGCCAAGAAGGAAGAGAAACTAACTCAGATCGTCTCTCAAACAGCTAAGACTGAGAAGGGGGTCCTCAGGTTAGCTAAGAGGGTGGAGAACTTCAAGTTGAAAATTAGGCTCGATAAGGCGACCAGGGATTACAATCTCAATACGTCGCTGCGCAATTACATTGATCCAAAATTGTATAAAGGATGGGCGGAGCACGTTGACATGCAGTGGTCGAAGCTTTATCCAAAAGCGTTGCAGAGGAAATTTGCCTGGGTTGATTCAACCAGAACAAGGTGGCCTTAGCTAGCCCTAGTCACCATCTCTCTCTGTGGATAACTCTCTCCACGAGTTGGCGATTCGGTGGAGATAGCTCGTCCTGCGGATATCCCAAATATATTGTAGCAGCAATTTTCATGTTCCCCGGTAATCCAAGCAATTCCATGGTTTCGATCTCTCCTCGAAACTTGCTAGTACCATTTGTCGTAAGGCAGGACCCAATGCCTAGTGACCAGGCAGCCAGCATGAGGTTCTGAACTGCCGGATAGATACTTGCATACATTGCTTCTGTAACCCGACTTGTCTTCTCCCTATCTATACAGGCGAGGATAAGGAGCGGGACTGTTCGAGTCTGTCTGACCATCTTTGTACTCTCCGTGTAGATCTGCCGAATTCTATCTGACTTTGCATTAATCACCAAAGACCGGACGTGAAACATCCAAGTCCTCAGGAATATCTCTCCAAGGTCTCTCTTCGTCTCTTCTTTGGTAATTACGACAAACTGCCACGGTTGAGAATTGGAGCTTGATGCTGCCATCGTCGCAGCTCGAAGTATCTTCTTGATTTCTCCCGGTTTTATTCTCTCAGGCGAAAATCTCCTCACTGACCTTAGCGAACCGATTCCATCCAGAAGATCCATCTTTCCATCCCCACCTGATTCTAAACAGCTTATTTGATTTATTTCCAGAGAAATGCTAATATTCCTCTAATATTAAGTACAAATCAAGACTCGAACTCCTGAACCTTATTAAATTAATTCCATTACCACTAGAGGGCCGCAAAGAGGCTGTTAATTCGAGATGTCTATCACCATTCATTACTTTGATTCCTAGAGGACCTATAGCATTGCCCAGTTACATTTCAACAGGTATTCCCGGGGTAGACGAATTACTAGAAGGCAAGGGGATACCCGAGGGCCACATTGTGTTTCTCCTCGGCAGTCCGGGGAGCGGGAAGACAACCTTTGCCCTACAGATGCTCTACAAGGGAGCTTCAGAATATGATGAACCCGGAGTTTTCATCACGTTAGATGAAAGCCCGCGAAGGATATTGGATAATGCATCAAGCTTCACGTGGAACCTTAGGGAGCTCAAAGACGAGGGTAAGATTCTTTTCATAGACGCTTCCCCGATCAAGGGGTTAGCAACTTCTGAAGATAAGAATATAGCAATTGGAAAGAAGGGTTTCTCACTTGATTCGTTAATTGACCTAATTGAAACGAGCGTCAAGGAAATCGGTGCGAAGAGATTGGTAGTCGACCCCCTGGCAAGCCTAATGTTAGAGTATCCAAAAGTCGTCGATAGGAGGAAGGCAATTTTGGAGCTGATGGAGGCTATAT
>JACZWF010000185.1 GCA_022572285.1 Nitrososphaerota archaeon
CATTTCTTGCAGGTGGATTCCAGGAATCTGCTTAAGAATTTCTCTTGGCTCTATACGGATCCCCTGTCCGTGTGCTAGATGGCAAGGGTCTTGATAGGTAACTTTTATGTCGAGGACTGATGAAAAATGAGTGTTAAGCTGGATTCCGTAAAGGAATTCGGAAAAGTCCTTGACTTTAGAACTGAACTCCACTGCTTTCTTGCGGTATTCGGGGTCATCTTCTAGAAGAACACCGTATTCCTTCATTTGTGCTCCACAGCCAGAAGAGTTGACTATGATTGCTTCGATATCTGGATATTTGGCGAAAGCATCAATATTTCTCTTAGCTAGTTTTTTGGCTTTCTCTCTCTCTCCCTCATGCAGATGTAGTGCCCCACAGCAAGTCTGACCCTTACAGAGCACAACATCACAACCATTCTTGTTTAGAACCCTCAAAGTCGCGTGATCAATATCAGCAAGGAGGGTACTCATAATACACCCCACCAGGAATCCAACTTTCCTCGTCGCAGATCCATTTCCGTCTGCCTTGTATAACCTTCCTCTTCCGGGACTAATGAATCCTGAGCTGTTCTTGGATACACCTTGAGTCAGTGGGATAAACTGAGATAGACCCAGGAGTCTAGAGAGACGCATGAATGGCAAGGAATTGTAAAGTCGAAGGAGCCTCATTACCGTCCTAAGGACGGCCAAGTTTTCAAAAACAGAAAAGAAGATTCGCCTAGAAATTCTATCCGTTACCGATCGGTGGATCTCCTCTTCCATTCTGGCCCGCGTAGCATCCATCGCCCACCCAAACCGAACTCCTGAGGGGCAGGCTGTTTCGCAATTCCTACAGACCAAACAGAGGGAAATATGCTCCATCAGAGAGTTCGAAATGCCGATCTCTCCATTTGCGTAGGCTTTCATTAGATCGATTCGACCACGGGGAGAGTCTGATTCTGTCCCGAGGACCCTATAGGTGGGACAAGAGGGAAGACAGAACCCACAATGGACGCAGTCCTGTAACGTCCTTAATGATCCATATCGTAGAGAATCTACATCTTGTAGACTGCTGGCCGGTTCAGAGTTTTTCAAATTATATCCCACCAACGTATCGGCCTGGACTCAACACATGATTCGGGTCAAATTTCTCCTTTAACTTCCTCATGATCTCAAAGGCATTAGGAAGACTCCCCCATACATCCATCTCTTTCTTGATCGAGGTTGGCGCTGATTCTAAGACCAGGTTTCCAGAGGTATCTTCGGCAAACTTCCGCAAGTGCTTAAGTCTTCTAGTCAGAAGATATGAATCCTCACCCACCTTAATCGAGAAATAGACTACCCCTCTACCAGGATCCGCAAATATCTTGGGTTTGAAATACTCAAATTCATTTTCAGTCTCGATGATTGTAGATGAGGTATTGGCCGGCGGCACGCTGATACGACATCTGGTGACTCGCCTCGTCTCTATATTGGACGTGAATACTGACCAAAGATGTACACTTTCACCATCTATGAAGATGTCGGATTTTACTTTGGGGTACTTCATCGCCATCCGTTCAATATGCCTCGACTGATTAGAGACGCTGGCACTGTTTCCCCCATGCATCACGAGGAGACAATAACCAAAGTTTTGAGAGGATGACCCTAAATTCCGTCCGAACGAATCCAAAAGATGCCTGTTAATGAGCTCGAATACGCGTGGGAAGAGTTTAGCATTAACTTCAAGAGCAATCTTCCCAAGGTCAACCACACTATTTGAGAAGATCATGATAGTACTTTCATGGTCTGGCAGGGGAAATATTTTAAGATTCGCCTCCAGGATGATTCCTAGAGTTCCCAAGGATCCGATGTATATTTTGGAGAGATCATAGCCTGCAACGTTTTTCACAACATTACTGCCCGCCTTGGTGATTGACCCTCCTGGATTTACTATCCGGACACCTAGCAACAGATCTCGAATGGTACCATATCCAGAGAAAGGAGGAGTATTGGAGTTAGAGGCTATTATTCCACCGAATGTAGGATTTGATCCTGCATGATTAATCGGAATGAACTGTCTCTTTTTAGCGAGCTCTTCTTGCACTTTTTCTAGTGTTATCCCACACTGGAGAGAAATGGTGAGATCCTCAGGGATGTAATGCACTATTTTTGAAAGACTCCTTGTAAGAATTACTATATCCAGACCACTAGGGATATTCCCAAGGCCTATGTCATTTCCTCCACCAATTGCTATGACTTTTAGAGCATACATGTTGGCGATCCGAAGTATAGCAGAAAGCTCCCCCTCATTTCTCGGTTCAACAACAGCCTTAGGGATAACATCATCTATTGAATAATTTGAGAGGCTAGAATCCTGCTGATCTACCTCTGAAAGGACTTTCTCTATCCCAATTGACAACTGTGTGGTCATTGGATCGCGAATCCGGGCATGAGTTCAAGACACCTTGAGCCTTGGGGAATTACTTTACACGGATTGCACAACATATTGGGATCGAATACCTCCTTTACCCAATGCATCAGTTCCAGATCTTTCTTATTGAACATAAGTCCAATCAGATCACGCTTTTCGATACCAATTCCGTGCTCTCCTGTTATACTGCCTCCGAGTTCAGTACATATTTTAAGAGTCTCAACACTTGCTTTCACTGCCTTTTCAGTCTCACCGTTGGCTTCATTAAAGATAATCAAGGGATGTAAATTACCGTCTCCCGCATGAAAGACATTAGCAATCCTTAGATTGAATTGTCGGCCTATTGCACCGATCTTTGCCAATGCTTCCCCAATATTCGATCGTGGTATTACTCCATCTTGGACGATATAATTTGTTCCAAGCCTCCCCATCGCGGCGAAGGCACCCTTCCTACCTAACCAGAATCTCTGCCTTTGGCTCTCATCTTCGGCTACCTTGACAGCTGTTGAATGATTCCGATAGCAGATTTCAATGATTCTTCTTGAATCGAGTTCATTCTCCTCTTCCGGACCGTCCACCTCGACGAGCAGAATAGCCCCTGCATCTTTTCGGTAACCCGCTGCATGAATAGAATCCTCTATTGCGGAAATGACTAGATTGTCCATGAGCTCCATGGCAGCGGGGAGGATTCCTGAAGAGATTATTTCGGACGATGCGTCGCCTGCGTGCTCCACACTACCAAACTCAGCAAGGACGGCCTTCACGTCTCTGGGCTTGGGTATAATCTTCATAAGTGCGCGCGTAACTACTGCGATAGTCCCATCGGCACCATTAACTAACCCCAACAGGTCATAACCAATTCTCGCACGCGCC
>JACZWF010000024.1 GCA_022572285.1 Nitrososphaerota archaeon
TCGCCGGTAATGTATCTATACCTAACCTTCGAATTGTATTTCTTGATAGCGATAATCAGATCATAATCGCTATCAGGCTTGGCGTAGCCAGTGACTTGGGATCCATAGAGACAGACGCCTTCAACATCAAACTCATCTGTTATATCCCCTATAGCTGAGAGGATCTTTTTCCTCTCCACCTCTCCATGCTTAGCCTTTCTGAGCTCTGCCAATTGTAATCTTTTCAAGATCCTCTATTTTCATCGTGACCATTGGATCAAAAGTAGATTTCATTAGGACAGAGATGGGAATTCTTGTGGTATTTGTCTCTAGAGCAACCGTCATGGTGGGGAGGCCCTTTCCGATCCATTGCTCTTCCGTCTTCTTGTTTAGTCTATTGTCGACAAATCCAGCATGAAATTTCTTTTCCAATAATCTCACCAGCGCCTTATCCTTGAAGACCATATGTGAGGGGAAAATGTGATCAGCATCAGCGTATGAAGACTCAAATAAAGACGTCGGAACCTCCTGGGCTAGACTGTCCATTCTACTGAATCGCCTCACGAAGTCCAAATAGTGAAGAAATTCGTGGGCTATTACGGCATGAATAGTGCCGGGAAGCCCGAGTGCTACTAGTGGGGCAGATATCTGGACAAGGATCTTGACCCCAGATGTTGTTAATGAAGGAATCGTTCGCGCATAGAGAGCCCCATACTTGCCTAATTCGAATTTTGTAGCTGCAAGAGGAAGAAAAGGCTCAATGTAGAAGGGCGGATACTTTAGATTGGCAGCTACCTCAGTCCTTCTCACTCCCTTGTTGACATACTTCATCCTCTCGACGATCTTTCCCAACATGGAATGTGGGATCCTTCCCTTGATTTCCGGGTTCTCGAACCTCTCTAGAGGATTCAAGTAATCATCTTCCCATCATTTCGGGTCGGTATGTGAAATCTTCGGATCAGAAATATAGTGGGCGACTTTGGTCCTCTTCTGCATCTCGATGAAAGTTTCGGTATACCTTACTCCATCGATCTGCCCCATTCTTTGGGAGATGAACTGGTGTAGTTCCTCCAGCGATCTTGCTCTTACAACAATCATCAGATCGAACCTTCCTGTTACTTCGAGGATCTCTCTCGTTTCAGCTAGGCCGCGGATCTCATTGATAATCTCCGTCCTCTTCTTCGAGTCTATATTACATCCTATGATAGCTCTCACGGGAAATCCAAGTAGACTCTCATCAAGTTCCAGCGTGAACCTTTCTATCAGACCCTTCTTAACTAACCTCTTGATGCGACTATAAACAACTGATGTGTTAACATTAATCTGATTGCTGAGTTTCGGTACTGAGATACTGGCATCCTCAATAAGCACTGCAAGGATTTTCATATCGAGATCATCAAATGTAGCCAATTTTGGGATGATGCTCCTACTTTTTGTAAAAGATACAACGTAAGTGGCATATTCTTATAAAAACTTGTCTGTCGTGACCCGCCGATCCGTCAAATTAATTTCGCTTTAACTAGCATCTCGGTAGTGAGGACAGCCCCTTTAGCTGCTCCCATTTTGGTGTTATGTGAGACAAGGACGTACTTGATCCCTCTCTCAAACGAATCATCGGAGCGAATTCTTCCGACTGTAGTTGTCATGCCGTCGTCAGTCTCCCTATCGAGTCGGGGTTGCGGTCTGAAAGGATCCTCACTTATAGTCAAGAGTTCCTTGGGCGCGGATGGAAGGTTCTGATCTGCTAGTTTCTTGGAGAAAGCTTTCATCGCACTCTTGACCCCGTCGCGATCACTACTTTCTTTTGTTACTACTAAAACCGTCTCGGTATGACCATCAGTCACGTTAACTCTTGTACAGGTACAACTAATTCGCGCATCAGATGGTATTATTGTGGCATTATTGATCCTCCCTAGGATCTTCAACGTCTCCTTCTGGACTTTCTCTTCTTCCTGAGGTATGAACGGAATGACATTATCTACAACATCCATTGCCGAGACACCTGGAGTTCTTCCAGCTCCAGAAATCGCCTGGAGGGAGGTCATCACTATTGATTCTAGGCCAAAATTATCTTGGATGGGCTTCAGAGTCATGCAAAGTCCGACTGTGGTACAGTTTGGCTGAGGAGCAATGAAGCCATTCCAGCCCCTTTTCCTTTTCTCCTCTTTTAGAAGAGTGAAATGATCTTCATTGACCCCGGGAATCAGGATTGGTACATCATCCTCGTAGCGAAATGCCGAAGCTGTGCTCACTACGGGGATTGAGGCAGCAAACCGTGGTTCAATATTTCTCGCAGCATTACTTTCTAGGGCAGAGAAAGCGATATCATAATTAGCAGGATCTATTTCATCGCCATTCTCTATGGTTTGATCGAGTACTTCCGGTGGGGGACTCTCTTTGCAGAACCATCTCGAAGCACCATCTGGATCCTTTATGGCAGTACCATATCTCTTTCCTGCGGAACGACTTGATGCGGCCAGACTTGTAAGCTCAAACCACGGATGGTTCTGAAGAGCAAGTATGAATTGCTGCCCGACTACCCCGGTCGCTCCTATTAGTACAGTCTTGAGCATGATTGGGTGGCCTTCGTCTTGATTATTACTTCACCATATTGAACCTTTCGTGAATTATTCTCGTGGCTTCAGCCGAATCCCTTTCCTTTACCACGAAGGAGATGTTTAGCTCCGAAGATCCCTGAGCGATCATCCTCACGTTGATGTCATGCTCTGCTACTACGCCAAATAGTTTTGCGGCGACGCCTGGAGCACCCTTCATTCCTGCACCAACAATGGACATGACAGAAACATCGTCTTCAAACGTAATTTCTCGCACCGTTCCTTTTCCGAGAAGAGCTAGCTGAAGTGAGCTAAGTGCTTTCGGGAGTTGAGACTTCTTGACCATAAGTGTGATGTTACTCTCTGAGATACTCTGGGATATCATGATTATGTTTACTTTGCCACGGGCCAAAATTCCGAAAATCTCTCCGGCCATCCCCGGCTTCCCGACCATGCTCATCCCAGAAAGGCTGATCATGGCAAGATCGTTGATAGACGCTATGGCTTTTGCTACCTCGCCGGTATGAATGCGCAGCTCCTTACTGATCAGTGTTCCCTCGGCCTGGGGGTTGAACGAGTTTTTGATGCGGACAGGAATAGAACCGTCCTTTGCCGGTTCAAGTGCTCGTGGGTGCATTCCTCTCGCGCCCATTATGGCCATCTCAGCGGCTTCGTCGTATGAGAGCTGTTTGATTACTTTGGCTCCATGTATGATTCGAGGGTCAGCGGTCATAATACCGTCGACATCACTCCAGATCAAGATCTCATCAACATCGAGCGACGATCCAAGTATCATCGCAGTATAATCCGATCCGCCTCTCCCTATAGTTGAAATCTCTCCATGCTGTGTTACGCCATTAAAACCTGTAACGACTGGGGTAATATTTTCCTCGAGCAGCGGACTCAGGGTCTTCTTGACGCGGTGCTTGGTTATCTCCATTAACGGAGTGGCCTCGCCGAAGGATTCGTCTGTCAATATGCCAGCCTCTCCTCCTGTGAAATACTTGACTCGCAATCCAACGCTCTCGAGGGAGCCCGAAAGAATTGGCACTATCATACGTTCACCAAACGATGTGATATAATCTAACGAGCGTGGAGTCAGTTCTTTGAGAATGGCAATACCCGTAAGAGCTGTTCGGAGTTCTGAGATCAGCTTTGAAACTTCATCATGGACTTTCTCCCTGATAGCTGGGTCCTTTATCGCTGAAAGAAGGGCGGCATGATGTTTCTTCTGAATTTCCTCAAGGTAGTCATCACTACGTTCGCCCCTCTTCGCCCTCTCTGCCATTCCGAACAAATCATCTGTGGTTGAATCCATAGCTGAAGTAACAATAACCAGCTGGTTTTCCTTAGACCACTGTTCGACTAGTTGGGTTACATTCGTAATTCTTTCTCCATTCCTGACGGAAGAACCCCCAAACTTCATCACTAACTTCAACTCTCTTGTATCACTGGATCCTCATGCTTTGCCGAATGTCAAGAAGATCTCTGAGAATTGCACTCGCTGTTTCAAGTCCACCTGCACCCTTACCTATTATTACCTGCTCACCCGCGAACTCGGAGATAAACTTGACAGAGTTAAGTACCCCTGAAACGCACATCGGATCATTCCTCTTTATCTCGATTGGCGATACTGAGGCCTCACCGTCTATGCTTGCAATTAGTTTAAGAGCTGAACCATTCTTCTTAGCCGCCGTAATCTCCCGAGCGGATACAGATGTAATCCCTTGAATGGAAAGGTCTTTCAAAGTGAGATCCATGTCAAGTAGCATATTTGCTATGATTACAAGCTTTGCACCAGAGTCGAAACCTCTTACGTCAAGCGTCGGATCCGCCTCCGCGTATCCGAGCTCTTTAGCCTCCTTTAAGGCATCTTTGAAACTTATTCCCCGAGCATCCATCTCAGTTAAGATATAGTTGGTGGTTCCGTTTAGGATTCCTTTGATCCCAAGAATCCTGTCGGCTTTAAGACATCTCCGGCCAAATTCTAGGACCGGAGTTCCTCCACCTACGGCTGCACTGAATTTCAGGATTACATTATTGTAGCGTGCCAACTCGGTAAGAGCTGGATACGCTAGAGCAAGCGGTCCTTTGTTTGCAGTAATCACGTGCTTTCTTGTCTTGATAGAGGTCTCTAGGTGAGTCAGAGCTGGCTCACCAGAGACCATGTTGGTGGGAGTTACCTCAATTACGACCTCCGCTTCCACACCCTCAATGGCATCCTTACCACTTTTGCCTTTATTCCCTTTCTGTGGAATCATTGCGACACTCATTCCAGACCCCTTCAGCTTCAATATCTGAGTCACATCCAAGCCGTTTTCATCAGTAGCAATTCCTCCTGTATCCGCAACGGAGACAATTCGCGGATCTAGACCATACTTAGAGAGCAGCTCTTTCCTCCGATCTTGGAGGAGTTTGCAGAAGCTCCTCCCCACAGTACCGAGACCAATCAAAACTATTCTCAATTGATAGAATTTCTTGCGGGAACGATGACCTATATAATAATGGCTTCGCAATAATGGAGGCAAGAGACCTCAAAATCACAACTAGCAATGATTTGAAACTACGAATAGGAATGATAACCAAAAGTGGGAGGAAAGGATAAAGGAGTCTTGCATCTAAAAGGACCTCTAGTAGTTGTTGGAGGATAGGTAAGACAGAATATTGAACCTGAAGTGCTTTGAATGCTCTAAGGCCTATGAGCTCGACACCATCATTTACACATGTATTGACTGCGGCGGTTTGCTAGAAGTCGTTTATGAGAAGGGGGAACTCCTTGCCAATGCAGAGAAAGAGGAGGCTTGGAAGGGACTACCTCTCTCTGTTTGGAAATATTATCCATTCCTACCGATAGGTAAAGGATCATCTAGAGTTACCCTTAACGAAGGAGGAACTGGCCTTCATATCACCGAAAAGCTTTCCGCCTTTCTCGGGATCTCAAGGCTCTACATCAAGAATGAGGGAGAGAATCCAACCGGTTCATTCAAAGACAGAGGAATGACAATTACCGTAACGAAGGCCAGGGAACTGGGGGCTTCCACGGTAATTTGTGCCTCAACCGGTAATACCTCAGCATCGCTGTCGGCGTATGGTGCGAGAGGTGGGCTCAAGAGGATTGTTATAATTCCGACCGGAAAGGTTGCTTACGGAAAGCTCTCACAGGCGATGATGTGTGGCGCAAATGTGATCCAAGTGCAGGGTAACTTTGACAATGCTCTAGAGGTGGTCATGGAGCTAACAGGTAGGCATACCGATATCTATCTGGTGAACTCAATAAACCCATTCAGGATCGAAGGACAGAAGACCTTGGGATATGAGATGGTTGACCAGCTCGGCGGGGTTCCTGACTGGGTAATCATTCCGGTAGGGAATGCGGGGAACATAAGCGCCGTATGGAAGGGATTGTTAGAGTTCCGTGAAATGGGTTTCATTGACAGGCTTCCAAGGATGGTAGGAGTTCAGGCAGAGGGCTCATCACCAGTAGTCGACGCCTTTGAGTCCGGTGGTAAGAGAATAGAGAACGTCAAGAGACCCGAGACAGTTGCTACCGCTATCAGAATAGGTGCCCCAGTTAGCTGGAAAAAAGCGGTCAGGGCAATGATGGATTCAGGAGGAACTGCGATGAAGGTTTCTGATGATGAGATTCTTGAGGCCCAAGGAAGCTTAGCTAGGTTAGAAGGTCTCTTCGTAGAACCTGCCAGCGCGTCTCCTATCGCGGCTCTCAAGAAGCTGATTAGGAACGGGACAATAGCTCGTGATGAACGGGTAGTCTGCGTGGCGACAGGTCATGGACTCAAAGATCCTGACATAATAAGTAGATTCTACGAGAAGCCTATTGAGGTTCCAGCCAAAATCGATGCGATAGAAGAAATACTAGAGTTGAAAGAGAAAAAGACTATTGTTGCTGCCATCTAGGAAAGAGTCTTGGCTAGGGGTGATTATACGTCTGGGGTGTTCGTAAGGGGTTGACGCCGAGCCTAATAGTCCTCATTGTGGGATCGATGCTTCTTCTCGTTGGCCCGGTCTCTGCTATAGACGTTCGAGAATTCCAACTATCAAGTGATAGTTTCGTAAAGATTGAACCGTCTAGAATTCATAGTCATATCCTCGAATCAGGAATAATGATGTCAAATCCCATTCCGTTCGAAGTGATAAGTGAAGGGGTGGATATCATAAGGGCATCCGACGGTCATAGATATGGATTAACTGGTCAAGGCGTACGAGTAGCGGTAATAGATTTAGGATTTGACATCAACAACGAGGAGATACGAGGGAACGTGGTAGAGTTTAAGGAGTTCACGGGTGACGGTTTAGCGGCAGAGGATAGATCACATGGAACTGCCGTGGCAGAGATTGTCGTAGATACCGCACCGAATGCAGAGATCTATCTCTACCGCATTGATGGCCCCCGGACATTCTTAGAGGCGGTGGATGCTGCTGTGGTAGATCAAGTGGACATTCTTTCCCTCTCAATTGGATTCATCAATCTTGGACCGTATGATGGGAGCAGTTCAGTCTCCTTAGCTCTGGATGAGGTTAGAGAGCTTGGAATCCTACCCATTGTCGCCGCCGGCAATTTTGGGAGGAACCATTGGGGCGGATTCTTTCAAGATGTTGATCGGGATGGAGTACATGAATTCGCCGAGGGCATCGAAAGCAATTTTCTCAATGTGACAAGGGATGACCTGATACAGATTGAGCTTAGCTGGGAGGACTGGCCAATCTCAGAACGTGACTATGATCTATTTCTTTTAAATCCTGAATCTGTCATTGTTGCCTCATCGACCAATGATCAAAATAGAAGGTCGATACCGCCTGTAGAAAGCATTAGCCACATCGCGAGATCTACGGGCTCCTATTCCGTCCAGATTAGATCGGCGAATTCCAGGCCCCCACTCTCAAGTGACCTGGATTTCTTCCATCTCTTCTTACTGACCCATAACCTTGAGCAGTATGTCGAGGAGAGTAGTGTTGGAAACCTCGCGGATTCAAAAGGGGCCTTGACAGTCGGGGCGTCATCCCTTGACGACGACGTCGTAGAACCATTCAGTTCGAAGGGACCAACGTCTGACGGAAGAATAAAGCCCGACTTGGTTGCGCCGAACGCTGTTTCTGTAGATTCTCTTGAATCGTCATTTCGCGGCACATCCCCCTCAGCACCTTATGTCGCAGGCTTGGCAGCACTACTGCTAGAGGCAAACCGAGACCTCACACCTGACGATATACAAATCCTCTTAGAAGCTAGTGCCCAAGATTTGGGGCCCAGAGGAAAGGATAGCATGTCAGGATCGGGTAGGGCGGAGCTCAGATTTCTGCTTCTCCAGTCCGAACGCGAAGTATCCGTTGACGGACGCGTTTATCGAAATGAAGACCTTCCGAAAGCATTTGTCTGGCCACTCGGATCGAGTCATTCTATCTCAGTTACACCAGTAGTTGATCACGGTGACGGCGAAAGGCAAATATTTTTGTCATGGAGTGACGGTGTAACGAATTCACAAAGAGAGTTTCTATACGATCTAAGGGTGGAATCACTCACGGCCGAATTTGGTACTGAATTCTTTCTGAACATAGAATCCCCATTTGGAGAGGTGGTCGGAGGAGGTTGGCATCTGGAGGGATCAGAAATTTTGCTAACGGTCACCGCGGCGGAGGAGTACGGTAACGGGACAAGGGTTAGGTTTGAACGTTGGAGAGGGGACATCGAATCGACCAATAGTTCGATTTACATAACGGTTGAATTTCCTCTTGATTTGGAAGCCGTCTGGACGGTCCAATATTTTCTTGAAGTCCAAGGAAATGGAGGGAATGCCACAGGAGGAGGTTGGTATGATACTGGTGCTGTCGCGATTCTTGAGGTCAGGGATCCTACACCCTTAGGTGAAGGATCTAGACTTCTATTCTTAGGATGGACCGGAGATATCATTAGCATAGAAAAATCACTTGGTGTAGAAATAAATCGACCGATGAGAATAAGCGCTAACTGGCAGACCCAGTACTTTCTTAGAGTCGAATCATCACTGAGCGATGCAGAGGGCGAGGGATGGTATAATGCAGGTGACATAGCTAGCTTCTCTGTTCCACCGCGAGAAGGATTTCTAGGTCAGAGCGTCTTCGAAGGATGGTTAGGGGACAGCGAGACCAATAACCCACGTTCATCAGTCCTTATGGATTCCCCCAAGGGGGTAGAGGCGATATGGAGAACAGATTATACTAACCTTCTTTTGGTTGGAGGGGTTTCAACTACTATCGTTGTAATAATAATAATAGGCTTCATCCGATTTTCAAAGGGAAAGCCATCATCCTCGTGACTTTCCCCCACCACGTAGCATCTCAAGTCTAACTCTTCTTCTCTCTCTACCTTCCCTGAATCTCCGCTTCTCTGCCTTACTCTCAGGGACAACCCTTGGCACTGAGGTAGGACGGCCGTCATCATCTAGGGCAACATAGACTAGGTAGGATGAGTTCGTGTGGACTCTCTTACCCGTCAGCATATCCTCAGATTCGATCTTCACTCCAATCTCGACTGACGTCTTTCCAACGAAGTTCACAGAAGCTTTGAGGATCAGAAGGTTACCGACATATACAGGTGCGAAGAAGTTCATTCTGTCGATAGAAGCTGTGACGCAAGGCCTCTGAGAATGCCTTATCGCAACAGTCCCAGCTGCCTCGTCCATAAGATGCATAATCACTCCACCGTGAACATAACCCCTCTGATTGGCATCGGTCGGCAGCATCAGTCTTGATGTCTCTGTGGCAGAAGCTTTCACACTCTTCGGTCTCATTTCATTTCCAAGATCAGTATATTGGAGACCAAAATAAAGAATTAGAATCTAATGATCACTTGGACTGAATCCTAAAATTGTAGGATTGTTCATGATCCGTATGCGAGAGAGCAGGCCTCAGACGAGAATCTTCCCTTCTAGAGGTACCAGTGGCGGAACAAAGGCAAAAGGACAGTCTCAAACTCAGGCTAAACTCGCAAGTGGAAGTTTAGTTCTGAAAACACTCATCAATGAGCCCAATGCAAAGCTGCTCGCAACAAAATACATACAAGAAATCTCAAGAAAAGAAGAGGAGCTCATTCTCGAATCGATTGACAAGTATTACGAACCTTTCTTCCTGATTAGTGCCAAGTATTCTGTGGACTACTTCAAGCCTAGGGACTTTAAGATCAAAGTAGGTGAGAATGTTAGAGAGGTTGTGATCTACGGAAAATCGCACGGAGTCGAAAAGAAGAGGGGAGGAATTGTAGGAATTGTGAAAGGTAGAAGGCAGATCTCGTTACAAGGCGAGGAGCATATTGTACTTGACACCAGGGCCTCAACGGGTTTCAACATGATGGGGAAGGAGATACCACCCGGGCTGGTTCCACATGGGCGGCCTGAGAGAAATCCTGAGATATTGAAAGAGTTTGACTTTAAGAAGAGGATTTCAAGAATTACACATGATAATGCGATGAATGTTGTGAGAAGGAGAATATCACGACGACCTTCCGAAAGCAAGTCGAGAATTGTGAGCGAGATCTTTGAGATCTACGAGGACCAGGAAGTCTTTTCTCCAGTATACGAAGCTAGATTTAGAGACGTCAGTTCGGGACACTTGCGAATTGCCAGGATAGATGGACTAACCGGAAAGCTCCTGTCATCGTGATAAAAGTAACCAAAGAAAAGGAACCGATATCCAAGAAACTGAGGCAGAGTTAGTTGCTCGGACTCTACAAAAAGTTTAGACCGATTTTGTATAGAGTGTCAAGGGCATTCACCTCTGACGACTTTGCGGGGCGAGTAGTCTTCGGGTTTGATCAGACCATAATGAAAATCCTTCCTTTACTGGGGAGCAGTTCCAGCGAAAGATCCGTTGAGTACAAATGGGTCCTAGAAAACTTACCATTCAAAAAGGGGAAAATCTTAGACATTGGAAGTGGGGCCAGCTATTTTCCAAGTAAGTTGTTGTATGAGGGTTTTGAGGTGTACTCGCTTGAAGTCCAGAGGCCTCTGATCCAGAAATCAAGGATTATCTTCAAGCAGGGCGATACCCGGGATACCGGCTTCGATAAGGAGTTTTTCGATGTTGTTACATTGGTGTCAACTCTAGAACATATCGGCTTGGGGTTCTATGATGATCCTGTATATGCAGACGGAGATTTCAAAACCATGCAAGAGGGTGAACGGATTCTAAAGAGAGGAGGATTCCTTATCCTAACAACCCCTTTCTCTGATAGATATCTGGAAAGTTGGCAAAGGATCTACGATCATGAAAGATTGGAAAAGCTAACGGAAGGATTCAATGTAGTCAAAGAGACCTTCTTCGCCAAAAAAGGTCGGCGATGGACCTTGGCGAACAGAAAGGAGGCAGAAAGGGCAGGGGTCTGGGAGCTTCCACTTCGATGGGAAGGAAAAGCAGGATATGCTTCAAGGGCTATTGCATGCCTTGTATTAGAAAAATAAGAGTGGATGAGGCATGACGTTCCAGCGAGTCGATTATTCTAATGAATTCATTGAGGGGAGGAGAAGAAGGTGCAGCAGGGAAGCACGCTTACTTTTTCTTTATTCATGCAAGATCCCGAGGCTGGGGTGAACAAATCAACCTGGCTCGTGGACCCTCCCGATATCGGTTTAGGCTCACTTCCCTCTCGCTTACCGCTTCCTTCCCGCTTCCTTCCCTTCCCGCTTCCCCCTGATCTGGGCTCCTATATGCACATTATGAGAGGTAAGCAAGTAGGCATAAGGCCCCACTTACTTCTCGGGATCTCCAGACTCTACTGGCTAGCCCTCCTTCGGATCAGAGGGGAAGGGAAGCGAATAGGAGCGCGCGCGCGCTGTATGACAAATGATCCAAAACAGCTGAAAACTAGCTACGATTAGCTTGAATAGGAAAAAAAGAATCTTTCGTTGAGTTTATTCGGAAGATTGTGACGGTATTAGGAGTCAAGGATATTTCTTGGCGATAGAGCTAAATCAGGCAGGAATATACTCCGAATATGGACCTATCGTCCACAATTCTTATATACAAAACTAAGGGAGTCGAAGTTTACGGAAAAATATAGGTGAATATGATAAGAATGAATAGGATGAACTATGACTATATACCGTACTCCAAGAAATTTGGAGCATCGGTTATGGTCTTAATGCTCCTTGTGGGCTTCGTGCTCGTGGGGATACCATTCCAAATACTACCTAGAGCAGCAGCAACCGCAGTACCGACTCTGACCTTGAGTCACGCGGACATACATCCACTTCTTCCGAACGTGTTAAGGATACACTTCGATGATCCAGACCTAACGGAAAACGATTCGCCTCGTCCAACCTTCGGAATAACAATACCTTCCTTTGGTGTAGCAGAGCGTGCAATCATTCCAATCCAGCTTGTTGATGGGACTTGGGTAGCTTATCTGACTAGTGCAGAAGGCGTCTGCGCAGCTGGCCAATGTACAGGTGCTGACTTCGGAGCAGGAAACGGTGCAGTTGTCCTGGAAACATGCGGAAATCTCGCATTAAAAGCGTACCTCGTGGCGTGTGGCCTTACTGCGGCAGGTGAAGGAATCGCTGTAGTCGTTGGAGGAGTAATTGACACAGGTCAAGTACCGGTAGCAGCATATCCTGCAGGTGGCTTCTTCTCTGACTTAGTCGCAAATCCTGGTCTACTTATGCCTGGCAGAGCAAACCAAGAGAATGAGTTCTTC
>JACZWF010000186.1 GCA_022572285.1 Nitrososphaerota archaeon
GATCACATCCTGCGAGGACATCAACAGTTTCACCGGTTTGTTAACTGGTACGGTGAGTTCATTGACACTGTTGGCGCCATCAGGATAGTCGAACGACAACCGCAAGTAAAACCCCTCTTCTCGATCCTCAAGTCCTCTGGACTTCTTCGAGTCATCAGGGAAACTGTCGAGTTCTATTTGTCGGGATCGATATTAAAGATGATGGCCTTTAAGCACGCTCCAAAATCAGCTCGAAATATCAATAATTGGCAGGACCTCCTCCCTCATGTAGCGGAAACCCGGTTCCCCGAGTTGACCTGGTTTGTTTTGATGCAAGTTATGCAGTATGTCGCTAAGGATGAAAAGGCAAGCAAGAAACTCCATAAGATCCTGACGAAGACGCCCGCATCATTGAGACAGGAGTTCATGTCCATTCTTCGATTCGTAATATCATCGTATCGACAGTTACTGGCTGAGACTCGAAGTCGTCATCTGGAGGCAAAATCACTACTCGAAATCTTAGAGCGCGACTCTAGAGACTAATTGTATGCCCGCGAGAATCCGAATTCTTACTCGAATTATTCCGTCGACGCATATTTGAATGCCATTTAGGCCTTAATAAGAGAGCACGCGCGCGCAATCTTCCGAATTAATTGGAGACAGGTCAGGCCGTCTTAATTGGAATGCTATTGGGTCGAAAGGTCGAAAGGTGGAATTGGGAGTTTCAGCCTGAGGGGACAAATTCTGGAGACGTCAGATTCCTAATCTAAGCTTTCAACTCTGAAAGATTTCCTCGTTCGATAGCGCGCGCGCGGTAAAAGAAGGTATTCCGAGACGAGGAGCTATCATCATCAACTAACTCACTTTCAATCAGATTGGGAGCCGCTTTTTGATCCTCGCTAATCGAGAATACCAAGACTATTTATCCAAAGAATTAGTCTTCTGGATCTTTGTCTAGTCTGAAGCGGGCATTCCTGACAGACCCAATAGCTGGGACGATTGAGCTGCCAGCTTGGTTGGTGCGGATCAAGGAGGAACAGGCGATTAGAAGGATGATGTTCATCCGTCAACTTGGACTCAAGTCATATATTGACTTTCCGGGGGCAATACACACTAGGTATTCTCACGGAATTGGAACTATGTATCTCTCAGGTAAGGTAGTCGACTGGTTAGCTCCGAGAATGCAGGATCAGGGGATGAGATCTATCGCAACAATCTTACGGGAGAATAAACAGACACTCATGGCCGCAGGATTCCTCCACGATATCGGTCATGGTCCTTTCTCGCATGCCGTCGACTACGTTATGGAAACGATCTCTGGGAAGACACATGAAGAGCTGGCTGAAGAAATAATACTTCAGAGGTTGCCCCCTGATCTCGAAAATTGGTTCAATGTCCAACTCGTGGTGAAGCTCATCCGTGGAAAGCATGATTATCCTTTTCTTTCAAGCATTATTAACGGTCCACTTGATGTAGACAAGCTGGACTATTTGTTGAGGGATGCTCACCATGTAGGACTCAAGTATTCCTTTGATTTGGACTACTTTCTTCGATCATATACTATCCTTGGTCATGATTCATCACCTGAAAATTGTGAATTGGGACTGGACGAGAGTCTCGATGCCAGTGTAACCGCTGAGTTGTTCCTGGTAATCTGGAAGAGCATGTATGATCTAGTTTATCATGTTCAAGCATCTAGAATAGCTGAAAAGATGTTGGAAAAGGTCCTATTGATGCATAAGGAAGACGACAGAATCTCATCACAATTTACTAAGATCGAGAACTTCCTTAATTTCGACGACGGCAAGGTCTTCAGTATTCTAGACGAAATTGGCGGCAGAGCTAGTGAGATCTCGAATTGGATTCGAAGTAATAAGTTGTATAAGCCCGTTCTAGAAAAAGAACTACACGTGGAGAACTTCCAAATGAGTCCTGAACTTATAGCAGATGTCAAGGAATCACCTGATGCGGTAAGCGAGAGACTTTCCCAAGCACTTAACAACAAACTGGATCGGGAGAACTATCAGTTCATTTGCGACATCGTGACAGGAAGGTCTCCCGATGAGATACGCATCAATGAGGTAGAAGAGGGTGAATATGTCCTCTTACGGAAGAAATCAAAGATCGTCGGGGCGATCCAGGGAGAACGCAGGCTCATGGTCTATGTAGATCCGACTGTCACCAACATACCTTCCAATGAAGACATATATTCTCATTGCAAGGACCTAATTGGGGAGCTCTAGAATGGTAAGCAATGTTGATGTGAAACTCGTCCTATCGCTACTCGGAGCTCATGAGGGTAAGATCGAAGGTCGAACTAGAATCCAAAAAGAAGTATGCATACTGAAATACCGAGATAAAGTTCCGTTCGATTTCTCATTCAAATCCTACTATTATGGTCCTTACTCTAGCGAACTAATGGGAACTATAAGTGATCTTGTTGGGATGAAGCTTATTCAGGAAACGGTAGTATCAACCGGTTATTCGAGCTATAGATATGATTATGAACTCACTCACGCTGGGCGAAAAATACTCGATAAAATCAACAGGACTTCTAACAGCTTTCCACATCTTTCAAGCAGTGTTAGGGAGCTTGAGGATCTCGACCTTTCAGATCTTGTAAGACTGGCAAAAACCCAAAGCGGTCTTCGATCGACGTCAGCTTAGCAATAGCGCGCGCGCTAATCTCCACTTCATGCCTGAAATAATCAGAGTTCTTCCCGGTTCTTGTCAGAGCTAACTTAGCCATCATGGCCTTCCAGGCCTCTATCTCTATTCCTAGTTTTTTCACACCAATTGGATCTCCTACAGACGCTCCGAGCTTCTCCAATACACGCTCAGGTTAGCGTAGGTGGCGAGTCTCTCAATGTAATAGACTTGTAGCTCAAGTCACTCATCCCGAGACCAATACTAGGTCAGACCGACCCGTGGTGGTTATGGAAGTCTCATGCTGCTTGGGAATTGCATACCAGCGAAGTCTACTCCAGGAGTGAAACGGGAACGAACGGGCAGTTCACTATCATTCCACCCATCATCGCGTCGATACCGATGAGGCCTCTCTGCTCCGCTAGATTGATGTCTGCTACCGATTCCAAGATAACTGCTTGTGAAGGATCATTCCAGATGATTGCTCGAATAGACCAAAATGGAGAGTAGTCTGGATCACCTGGTTTCGATGCAGAAATCCCAGCTTGGAAGCCCATCGGCCCCGACCCCCTTATACCATTTC
>JACZWF010000187.1 GCA_022572285.1 Nitrososphaerota archaeon
GGTTTTGAACCCGAATGATGGTGCGGTCGCCGGGATTTGAACCCGGGCCTCTGTCAAGATGATACCAGCGTTCTGTCCAGGCTGGATGGCAGGCCTACACACGTGAGTATGATGTCCTAGACCAGAATGTCCCGTACC
Source organism: Nitrososphaerota archaeon (assembly GCA_022572285.1). Lineage (GTDB taxonomy): Archaea > Thermoproteota > Nitrososphaeria > Nitrososphaerales > UBA57 > B1T1B5. The sequence continues at coordinate 139 of JACZWF010000187.1, forward strand.
TGGTTCTGCCCCATCGTTCGTAGAGCCTCACCAAGTATGCGCCTAGACGACGACCGCACAAGAGAGTGTAAAATGCCCCCTTTCTTTAAGTTTTAATCTCGTGTAGATGCAAAGGCAGGAACTGGCAAGGATTCTCTAGCCTCGGAGCATCCTTCTCACGTCAAAGACAAGTACAGACTTTGGCAAGCTCAGTTGGAGCGCCTTGTCGTCAGGTATCAAGAAGTTCAAAGTATGGATCAATGTTCTGCCATCATTGTCTTTACCCACTCCGGTCTTTGTAATGTTCCTAGACCTCGGAAGCTTTCTCTTCGAAATTTTGATTTCAGGCTGGAAAAGTCCATCGAACGAGTATTTGTATAAATCACCCCAGACAGAAAAAGAGTATTCCACCCGAACGTATGGGATTGAAAGTCGCCTTGCATGCGGATATTTCGCTGATGATAATGAGTCACCATCAACATAGAGGGTGCGATGGTACTCGTCGAGGAATGGTTTGTTAGCGTACACAGATGACCTTACTTTTGTGCGAGTGGCTATTGATTGAAATTTGGTGAACTCCTCTTCTGGGATGAAGGACAAGGAGTACCTTCCATCGTCGTAGTGAACTAGCGTCCGGTTCACGATTACTTTAAGATGAGACTCGATTAGCCTGCGCAGATTCTCAACAAACTGGTGTTCATTACACTCGTACGTTGGCAAATTCATCCACCAAAAAAAGGTCTCAGGCTACTTTCTTCATTCTCTTGATAGTCTGGCTATTGCCACAGATCGTTACAATTGGATCACGAAGATAAAGGACTTCGCCTATTTCATCCGACAATGTAATGGTTTCGGTCCTGTTTCTGTATACGTGCTTGATCCAGAAGCGACCATCAGAGACGACAGTTGATTTTGAAATCTCTTTGAAGTCCATCGCACGTAGCTCGGCTTCGATTTTCTCATATGGTACGAAGCTAGGCATTGACTTTAGCAGTTGCCCTCCCCTTTCCTCGAACCTCTTGACCATCTATCGCTTGGGAAGACCTTGGTTCCTAATAAATTGAGAAGGTTGTATCCTACATACACAGATAATTATTAACCTCACGATAACGGAATCGTAAAGGGATACATGCGCACTGCTTATCAAGAAAGGGCAAAGGGATATCTTGTGCATTATCTGGGGTTATCATCGGCTCGTAGGTTCTTGAATAGATTATAACTGAGCAAGCAAGCGTAAAAGTGGGGCCGGTAGTTCAGTGGTAGAAGCTCAAAGAGAGATACAATATCCGCCTCGCACGCGGAAGGTCTTCAATCGGGCCCGTAGGGTCAGGGGTTCAAATCCCCTCCGGTCCATCCCCCATTAGAGTATAAACCTATATTAATTCGAGTCCGCTATGGTCAGCGTGCGCGCTAATGAGAGCTGCTGGTTTGCCATGGAGGCCCTATGTCTTCCGAACATTTTTCGATACGGTCCTAATGCTTGGGGAGAGCAAGGGCTTCCTAAGCCATACGTACCAGCAGTTCTGGATGGGGCATAAGGGCGACATAGAAGCTCAATATACCACGAACAAGAATCGTCTTCCTGACAATGTCATAGAGGATATGAGAGAGGCGTATCTTAGGATACAGGACTACCTCCAGACCTCGAAGCCTGAAGCTACTAGCGAGGAGAAGATCAGGAGGGCGTTTAAGGAGCAGCTCATGTTGGTTGCAGGTTTCAAGAAGGAGGAGCTGGAGCGCATGAATCTGGAGAATTTGAAGGACGAGGAGGTGCAGGAGATAATTAGAGAGAGATTGCTAGGAGTCATGGCCAACAACGGGTCAAAGCAAAAAGTGATACCAATGATCGAAGTCGAGAGGTATATTGGCCAGGGATGGGAATATGTTGCAGCACTACCCAACGAGAGAGCAGTACTGAAGGTCCCTTTCTAGATCAACCTATCTGAATATTTGGACAGAGATCACAATTTCCCATGAGAGGCTCCCCACTCTCGATCTTGGAGGTTAACTTCATGATTTCGCTCCTCAGATCAACTTTCACATCGTGAGATTGCATTTCCAGTTTGACCAACTCCTCAACTGATGAGGTCTTGCTTTCACTCTGAATGAAGTCCTCAAGCCTCTGGAAAAGCCTCCTGCCTCTCCCCATAAACGACTCACCAAGTTTGATCAGACCATGCTCCTTAACATCTAGACCTGGCAATGGGTGACCGCTGAGTTTGGCTCTGACCAGATCACGTATCCCATTTGGGACATTATCTGTCAGCCAGCTCCTCTCCGTACCAGCATATAATTGATTTAGCACTCTCACCCGTGGGAATCTCTTCTTCAATTTGTCCAATACCGCGGCCGTGAATTGACTCGACTTCTCCTCACACTCCTCTCCGATACTCTCTGAAGTGCTAAGTAAACTATCAATACGAGAGTAGGCTTTCATGTGATGTCTTGCACCAGATAGGAATTGGCGGTCCAGAAGCTTATTCTTATCTGTGATGTCGAGATATCCTCTAGTTGTAATGGTCAGCGTACCGCCCGCCTTGTCGGTACCAAGTCGCTCCATTGCAGGGATCAGCTTTTTAGAGTGATTAAGGGAGACTTCGTAGTAATCTCTGCTCTTAAACATCCTCGTCTGTGCATGCCAGTACCAATTCTCGTGACGTTCGAAAGCCAATTCCGACTGGCTGAGCCACTCAAGGTGGCGAGATACCCTCTTTCTCATAGCTTCGCTTTGTTTGATGGTTGTGATTTGTCCCTTACTTACTAAGGCTTGCACTATTTCCCTAGCTGCACAAGGTCTCTCTCTAAGTAACCGAATAATCTGTCCTATCTCTTGCGCTTGCCTGGACGTCATGTGTCCGGCGGTATCATATGCCGGACAACCTACTTAAGACTTATGGAAACCAATAGATTAGACGCGAATCCTCCCATCAAGGGTGTCGATATTAATCCCTTAAGGGAATTCGGGATCAAGAGAGTTGGAAGAGATTCCATCCTAACAAGGGTTCTCATGAAGGAGCCAGATATTTTGGGCTTTTTGGAGTTCGTTCATAGAATCCCAGTTTGGCTGAGCTTGGTTGGTGAAACGGAAA
>JACZWF010000188.1 GCA_022572285.1 Nitrososphaerota archaeon
AGAAACAGAGAGAGCGACGAGGGTTAGGATTATGAGGAATGCTATTGCAGCAGTCGAAATTTTCGTCCCTCCGTGTTAAGCTCTGTGCCAGCATTATCTATTGGGTGATAATAGTTCTGGGCCTAAATTTGGCGCGCGCGCGAATAGTACATTCTCGACCCCAGAGCTGGCTTAAGTGTCACATTTTCTGAAAAGTCATTTGAATGAACAAAGTAATTCTCTACATTGCATCATCGCTAGATGGATATATTGCGGGACAAGATGACGATATCTCTTGGCTAGATCAGTACAATGACGTCGCTAAAGGATACAGTGAGTTCTTCTCCACCATAGGCGCAATAATCGAAGGAAGACGAACATTTGAGATTGAAATGAAACTTGGCGGAGAGAATGCACATACAGTTCCAATATTCGTGCTCTCCCATAATCAGCCCAGGCAAAAACCAGATCGCTCCGATATCGCATTCACAGATGAAGACATCGAGGAAGTAGTATAGAAAGCGAAGCGGCTCACGAAAAAGAACATATGGATCATAGGAGGTGGGATAGTGGCTCACCAATTCCTTGAGCGAGGACTAATTGACGGAATAAGGTTAACAGTCGTTCCAATAATCCTCGGTCATGGTATCCGATTGTTTGACAGACAATCGAAGGAGATTGCGTTATCAGTCATCGATGTCAACCATTACGAGAAAGGATTGATTGAGCTATCTTATGAGATCATAAAAGCAAGCTAGTTCGGTTTACCTTGCCCAAAGTTATTGAAGCTTTGATAGTACCATGCAATAGATTGCCCATCTTTTAGAATAAACAAGTCCGCCCCTACATCTAATGCCCTCCATTCACCAACTCTCTCGTCAAATGCCCACGCGGACCAACCAAAGCCCTCGTCGCCGCCCAGACCCATTATAGAATTGACGAAATGTGCATCAAACTCCGGGAAGTACGTGGCGTCAACTCTACCATCAGTTGCAAAGAGAGTTGCATTATACATATTGAACCCAATAGGAATGATTGTCTGGTTGAAGTAGGACGTGGATCCATTTCCAAAGTTGATAATTAAATCAACCTCGTAGGAAAGACCATCAAGGCTTTCTAGGGTACTTGAATAAGCGTCGCTTACAAGAGAGAACTGGTAGAAGTAATAGCCAGCTAGGGAAGAGGATAAAATTACTGCACCTACCAGGAGAACCGAAATCGTCTTGTAACGATCATTAGATGACATTATCTAGACTTCCACTCTCCTCACGGCGTTAAGTTTACCAATTATTACTATGAGTGGCGGAACTAGAGCGAAGAAGATGATGAAATCAGCAACCTCGTGTACAATCGCAAATGGTATCCCAGTTAGAATCCTAAGAGCAGCACCCTCCAAAGTACCCCAAATTATTAGGCCCTCGGCCGCATTCGTCCAAAGATCATAAAGAAGAGCGCAGGACATTCCGACTACCCCAAGAGTCAAGTTCCTGCTTGAAGGCCTGATTTTTAGAGACCCTATACCCTTTCTAGTCTTTCTTCCAAGGAAACCTCCTGCTATAGCATAGAACATCTCCCCTACGATCAGTATAGCGATCAAAGGAAAACCTGCAACACCAAGTGGATTGAATGTACCGTATATCAGCCAAGTTATCGTAGCGACAGCCATTCCAGGATAGAATCCGTAAAAGTATCCTGCTAAAAAGACAAGGGCATCCATTAACTTAATCTGGGCAAATGGTAGCATGGCATAATCCGAGGCTACAGCAAGAGATGAGAAGAGCGCGACAGGAGCGATAATACCGAGTCTCAACGCGAGTTTGGATGGATAATCCATCCAATCTATAAAGGTATCGCGAACCTCAACAGGAACCCACAGAAGTGATTTAATACCCGAGATACCTCATTAGGACTAATTGGCCCTAAATGTGATTCAACGGGTCATGGATCGCACTCATCCATGTCCATTGTACACCTTTACCAGCATTCAGGTTATCGACGCTTTACTGCGGCTTAGGGGAAGGAGTCTCGGAAGGGGAGCTCTTGCAAGAGAGCTAGGTTTGGGTGACGGCGCTGTGCGGACTTTGATAAACGCGTTAAAGGACCATGAGCTTATCGAAGTTAGAAAGGAGGGCTGCGTCCTGACTGAGAAGGGGAACAAGACATACTCCTCTCTTCGTAAGAACATTTCATTACCAGAGGAGGTGGGAGCTAGTCCACTAACTCTGGGAGCCCATAATATAGCTATTCGGGTAAAGGGTCATGCAGATAGCATAACCACGGGTGTCCAAGAGAGAGATGAGGCAATCAAGGAAGGAGGAACGGGGGCAACTATTCTTCTGTTTAGCAACAACCTCTTCAAGATGCCCTCGGGACCTGATGATTGCGAGAAAGAGTATCCGGATCCGATATGGGACTGGCTACGATTACATCTCAAAGTGAGTCAGGGAGATACTATCATACTAGGGAGTGGCGCAACTCAGCTTGAAGCCCGCCGAGCGGCTCTTGCAGTAGTACGACGTCTCCTAAGGCTCTAGCAAGTATTATGGTCTCTTAACTAGACCTGTTCTATATGTTGGTCTTATATCCCTTCTAGTATCTATTTGAGTTTGTGGAAGTGTGATGTCAACTCAGAGAAGCTCTGCCTTACAGGGGATAGTCGGGGTGTTCTTGGCTCTGGGGATAATCGGAGGCATATCTATTCTAGGGACGGGTGGCCTATTATCTCAGTCGACCAGTAGTGGCGCCGCCGATGTAGCACCCGCGTTGGATGCGCCACAGGCAGAGTTCTTGGCACCGGCTCCAGAAGCAGAATTAGTTGAACCTCCACTCGCTCCAGAACCAGAAGATGCTCCTGAGCCCGTAGCCGCGGAAAGAGTCGCTGATGTCGATCCACCAGCTGAGATAGTAGAAGAAGTAGCGGCCGCAGGCGAAGCTGCACGCGACCAGGAAGCTCCAATAATTCCAGAAATGGTGGATATCCCTGTAGAGCAAGTCGATTTGGCAAATGAGGTTGGCCTTCCAGCCAGGGAAGACCTGACACGCATATTCTCGATCCTAATCCTGAGCGCAGGTGTCGGGATAGCGGTAATGTTGAGCATGATTTTTGTGCAGAGAAGATCATAGGATGTCTGGCGCGCGCGCGCGGTTAGTCTGGCGCCATGAGCGAGGCTGCCGACGACCGCATCGCGGATGCCGTGCTCGC
>JACZWF010000001.1:0-21122 GCA_022572285.1 Nitrososphaerota archaeon
CGAAAAAGGGATAGGAACTGCCGAACGACTTGTGATTGATACAGCCGAGGGTAAGACCAAGAAAATGCTTAGATCCTTCAGGTCTCTCCTACCGTACCCGTCGAAAGTTGGCAAAGGAATACTCAATACAGTGTTCGACGAGTTCTTCTACACACCTAGACTCTTCAAGAAGGTACACGGAATAGGTAGGAGGCTTCAACTTTCCCGCGAAGGCAAGAATGGCTTCATTGAGAATGAGTGTTTATTTGTTAAGGAGAAGACGCTAAAACTACTTTCAGCTAGATTTGGCGAGAAGGGGATAGGAATTGCGTCTGGTAGAGGATCTGTAGCGACGCTTTACACTTTGAACTCTTTAACGAAGTATCTCAACTCCAGCGCGATGGTCTTCTTGGAGGATATCGACTCAGAGGAGTTGGCTAAAAAAGGTCTTGGGAAGCCCGCTCCCTATTCTCTCTTACATGCGGCTGAATTCATTCCAAATAATAGTCGCATTCTTTACGTAGGAGACTCCGCTGAAGATCTGCTAATGGCAACCAACGCTAACAGCCAGATGGCCGGGATGCAGAGATTCCTCTTTGCCGGTATACACGGGACATCCCATTTTCCGACGGAGAGTCTTGCAATCTTCCAGAAAGGTGGGGCAGATATAGTGCTAAAGAGCGTTAATGATCTTCCTGCAGTAATAGGAGCTGGCAATTAGGATGAGACGCGGAGAAATAGTCAGAGAGACCAAGGAGACAAATGTCTCTGCCAAAGTAAACATAGACGGCATAGGAGAATCCAGAGTCAAGACTACCATAAAATTCCTAGATCATATAGTCACTTCACTTTCTACCCACAGCTTAATCGATATCGAGATCAATGCAACCGGAGACCTCATCCATCACATAGCAGAAGATGTAGCGATAGTCCTCGGAGAGGCGCTAAGTAGAGGACTGGGAGAGAGAGAAGGGATCACTAGATTCGGTTCGGCCCTGGTTCCGATGGACGATTCACTAGCATATGCTAGTGTTGACCTCGTTAAGCGTCCCTACAGCGTGATAGATCTAAAGATAGACAAAGAGGGTATTGAGGATATGGTCGGGGAGGACATAGTACACTTTCTGCAATCACTATCGACTTCGCTCTCTGCAAATCTACATGTTTCAGTGCAATACGGAAATAATGATCACCATAAAGTTGAAGCCGGATTCAAAGCACTCGCAATCTCACTAAGAAACGCATGTTCACTGGATGAGAGGAGAATAGGGCTCCCAACATCGAAGGGAAAGATGTGAGAAAGAATGACTAAGATAGGTATTCTCGACTATGGTGTCGGAAATCTCTACAGCCTAAAGGTCGCTCTCGAAAAACTTGATGTCCAACCAATAACAACATCCTCACTTGCATCGACTAATGAGTATGATGAGCTCATCCTTCCAGGAGTAGGAAACTTTTCAAGGGTCACTAGGTCATTAGGTCAGACCAGAGACTTTCTGGTCAATTGGGTAAAGGATTCTAACCCACTCCTAGGAGTCTGCCTCGGGATGCAGCTTTTTTTTGAGAGAAGTGAGGAAGGCCCTGGTGACGGTTTGGCTCTGTTTTCGGGTAAAGTTAGGAAGCTCCCTTCAATCATGAAGATCCCGCACATAGGCTGGAACCTGCTAAGAACTAGGAGACAGAGCAGATTGCTAGAGGGGCTGGGGAACGATTCGTGGGTCTACTTTGTTCACTCATTCTACCCAGAACCGTCGGACAAGCAGATTGTCGTTGCTGAGACCAATTATGGAGTAGATTTCGCGTCTGTAATCACCTCCGAAACAAAGTCGATCTACGGTACACAGTTTCATCCCGAAAAGTCAGGCATCGCCGGGGAACGGATTCTAAAGAATTTTGTTGCAATGTGTAGGAACTGAGTACCTTGCGGATAATACCTTCGATAGACTTAATGTCTGGCAAGGTGGTGCGGCTTAGGCGCGGGGATCCAGATGATATTACAGTCTATGGTGATGACCCTTTGGAATTCGCCGCGAGGTGGGAGCGACTGGGCGCCAACTCCATACATGTTGTAGACCTCGACGCAACCCTGACAAAAGGAAATAACCTAGGAATCATCTCAGAAATCTCGAGAAAAGTATCAATTCCAATCCAGGTAGGAGGTGGAATCAGATCCATCGAATATGCAAGAATTGTACTAGAATCAGGCGTTTCCAGGATCGTCATTGGGACTCTCGCTTTCGCTGACCTAAATTCTTTCGAAAAGATTATTGAACAATTTGGAGCTGAAAAAATAATACTCTCATTAGATTATCAGAACGATCAGGTCATGATTAATGGGTGGAGGTCGGGAACGGGTACCGGCCTCCTATCTTCTCTTCACAATTTTGAGAGCAAAGGGATACGCGCATTCCTCATCACATCGATCCAGAGAGATGGGATGCTTGAAGGTCCCGATCTCGATACGTTGGATAGGGTGAGGCACGCTACCAAGGGCGAGATCCAGGCAAGTGGCGGTTTCCGGTCTATCAATGATATCCTAATGGTTCAGAAGTCCAATGTGGATTCAATCATTCTTGGCAGGGCCCTTTACGAAGGTCGCTTAAAACTTGAGAATGTAATGATGTTAATGAAAGCGAAGCGGGAAAGCAAGGTTAATGCAAAATGACCCTCGCCAAGAGAATAATACCCTGCCTTGATGTTAAAGATGGCAGGGTTGTCAAGGGTATCCACTTTGTCAGGCTGAAGGATGCCGGCAACCCCGTTGAGCTGGCCTCAAGGTATAGGGATGAGGGAGCTGACGAACTCGTTTTTTTGGATATTACAGCGTCTCCAGAAAAGAGGACGATAATCAAGAATATTGTTCGTAGTGTAGCGAGAGAACTTGATATTCCCTTCACAGTTGGGGGGGGAATCAGAAGTGCTGATGATGCCCGGGAGATTCTCTCCAACGGAGCCGATAAAGTCGCGATCAACACCAAGGCCATTGAAAATCCATCCCTAGTAACAGAGATTGCCGATAGATTCGGTCAGCAATGCTGTGTCATAGCAATCGACGCGAAGAGGGTTACGACTGGCGATTCGCAAAGCGCCAGATATGGAAAACAGTTCGAGATCTATTCTTATGGAGCTAGGAAGGCTACAGGCATCGATGCAATTGAATGGGCCAAGCAAGTTGAGGGGCTTGGGGCCGGAGAGTTGCTTGTTACTTCGATCGATAGGGATGGTACGCAGAGCGGATATGATATCGAATTAACAAGGATGATGTGTGACTCTGTTAACATACCGGTGATAGCTAGTGGAGGGTGTGGAAAGTTAGAACACTTCGCCGACGTATTCCGGGCCACAAACGCAGATGCCGCTTTGGCTGCATCAGTATTCCATTACGAGGAGTATTCTATTCCTAATGTGAAGAGTTATCTCAAGGAAAAAGGCATTCTGGTGAGAATATGAATGAATGTCCAAATAGACGAGATCGATTTCGGGAAGAGTGGCGGCTTGGTCCCGGTAATAGTTCAGGACTGGCAAACAAAGCAGGTCTTGATGCTCGCATATGCCAATGAGTTTGCAGTGAGGGAAACGGTTAACACCGGCTACGCACATTACTGGAGTAGATCACGAAACAAGCTTTGGAAGAAAGGAGAGGAATCTGGAAATGTTCAGAAAATCGAGAGTATACAGGTAGATTGTGATGAGGATACCATCCTGTACATCGTAAATCAAAAAGGGGTTGCTTGCCACACCGGGACCTTCTCTTGTTTCGTTAGAAACCCTGAATGAATGAAAGGCCTATTGGAGAATCGAGAAGAGGACTACAGCTAGAAAGATTCCTATCAATACTATTGTATAGAACCTGCTGGTCTTTCGGCTTTTGCTGACACTCTTGGCATTTTTCTCCTTGCACTCCGGTGAACAAAATTCCTGTTTTGGCGGGGTAGCTTTACCACAAATATTGCAGTGACGATGTGGTTGAATTCTCTCAGATCTACTCAAGTGCCCTGACACTCTTAACTCTCGACTAACGTTCCTACACTCTTGCCCTGAGCAGCTCCCTTCAGGGTGATAGGATCACACTTCACAATCCTCGTGGGTATTCGCGATCTTTCAATTATCTTCAGTGCTACGAGATCCATGAGATCATAAGTTCCTGCTAGCATGGTTTGCCCTTTTAACATTCTCCTTAGCTCCTGAGGAGTGATCTTAGGGATCAGTTTGGCGTTCGGATTCTTTCCAGGATCTGCTGAATACACTCCTGCGACGTCGGTGGCATTGATAAAGAGATTTGCCCTTGTCTTTTCAGCAATGAGAGCTGCCGTGGCATTAGTACTTTGGCCCGGGGAGAGCCCGCCGGTGAATACTAGCCCTTCTGATCTTGAGGCCCTGACTATAGACTCTAGGGTGGTAGGGACTTCATCCGCAACTCCAGCACTTAGATTCAGAATTCTTGCATTCAGGCGAGAGACTTCTATTCCGAGCTGGTCTAACGAAGCCTCATCAGCTCCAAGCTCTCTTCCCATTGCGATGTATTGTCTCGCAACAAGTCCTCCTCCCGCAATCGCTATAATTGAGCTTCCAGCGGCATGGAGATCCTCTAACGCATGAACAATTCCCAGAATATTCTCGATTGAGCTCTGAAGTGTGGAGAAGAGATTTCCACTTAGCTTGATCACTAGTCTCTGCATTGGTCTAGTGCTAGGCAAGATGTTTGAATCTCAGACATCCGAATAGGCGCTTAAAAGGTATATCAACTGTTTCGGAAACTGGTGTAAGCGATTCTATCCAGATAAGAGTATCTTACTTCAGAACAACTCAAAGAACATACATTGATAACACACGGGACTATTCTCCAAGCGGATTTGTTACGCATCGGTCGTCTATTTTCAGGAATTAGACCGTTTACTAAGTCCCAGGTACATAGAACTTTCTGGACTCGCAGTGGTTTGTGAAGTGATGTATCGCACGGGGTAATCATGTTCATCAATTACAATCCTTGTCTCTTGTCACCATAGAAGTCCTGAAATAAGGAGAGAGCTCCCTGCATCTGAGTGGCATGGAACCAAGCTCTCCTGAATGGGATGATAAGGCAGCCAGATTGAGGATATCGACCGTGGGACGAATTTCGGGCAAGCAACATGAGGTGATCGTGGACTTTGTTTCCGACAACGAGAGCATTTACATCACTGGTGTACGTAACAAGAGGGATTGGATAAAAAATATCCTTCGTAATTCCGATGTGGAAGTCACCATTAAAGATATCAGGAAGAAAATGGTAGCTAACCTTGTGCAGTCAGAGGAAAAGAGGGCTAGTATTCAGAAGCTCTATAAGAAGAAGTATCCCATTATTTCACGATTAGTGAGATTAGCAGGGCCAGGAAAACGAGTCTTCAAACTCACGGTTAGATAGTAGCGACCCTGAGCTTTTCGGCGAGACACTATTCTAAGACGATTTTCCGTTTTTAGATATTACTTTGCCCTCAATAAACTGGTATCTCATTCTCTTTAGCTTCCATTAATCTCTGTATTGTTAATACTTATTTGACGATCTCGTTGATGATCCTGCTTCCATCATAGATCCGCTTATGAGGGTAGATCTGCGAACCGATGATCTGACATCCCTCTCCTAATGTGCACCCGTCCCCTATTACACTAGTCTTCGATATCTTAGAAGGTGACGTTTTGGATGATTTCACCACAACGTGTCTCCCAATAATGCTGTCAGAGATTCTTGCACCATTCTCGATGATGGATCTATCTAATACTGCAGAGCTCTCTATCTCTACATTCTCCCCGATAATGGTGAAGTTGTCTATGGAAGAGCTATTGATGGTCGTTCCATCGCCGATCCTGCAGTGCCTTCCAATGAGGACCGGATCTCCCATCTTTATTCTCCCTCCGATTATTTTCTTCTTTATGTCCTCTTTCCTCTGAAGGGATTCTGTGCTTACGCCTTGCACCCATATATTCCTTCCTTCAATAAGGGATCCTGCGAGATAAAGAAATTTCTTTCCATTTACCATCATTTCCTTCATCGCCTTTAAGTAGGCGTTAGGAGAACCAATGTCGTACCAAAGCCCTCTTAATGTATACCCATATACAGGATATCCTTTCCTCAGCAAATATGGGATGAGGTCCTTCCCAAAATCTAGTCTGCCACTATTTCTCATTTCAACCAATTCTGGCTCTTTGAAGATTTCCCGCAATTCTTGCCCAATTACATAGATTCCCGTGTTAGCAAGTTTTGATGTCACTGCTTCTCGAGGAGGTTTCTCGATGAACGAGCTTATTCTGGATTCTGAGTCAAGCTCAGCTATTCCAAGCCCTTCAACATCATCGACGTTGGTAAGAGCAATAGTCATCACCCCTCTCTTTCTGTAATGTACAGTTAGGAAATCTCGTACATTGATGTCAACTATGTTGTCACTCTGTGCCACGATCATGGGGCCGCTGGATTCATAGTATTCCATGGAAATCCGGGCTGAGTCAGCACTCCCGACATCGTTTACATTGGGAGAATACCTGAGATGTATTCTGGGCTGGATCCTGTATCTTGCCGAAATTCCCAACCCCTCCCCAAAGTAATCGTGTAAGCTTCGATAATTGATGAAACCTTTCACTCCAAAGATGAAGGTCCTTACTCCTTGCCTCGCAAATGAGACTACGCCTATTTCCAACAAAGGTCGGTTTAGAAAGCGAACTCCTGCCTTGGAAACGTCAGCAGTAAGGGGCCTGAGACGCGTAGCTTCGCCTCCCACCGGGACGAATAGCGACGGTAGCGGTCCAGCAAATTCGCGATCCTCGTTCAAACAAATCTCTGTCTCAAGTGAGCATAATAAGCTATTTCTGTCCCACCAAGGTAATCCAAATCTTGACGGGAAAATTCTTATTACCAATCAATAAACTCAAATAACAAGGATGCTCTTTCGACAACTACTCGACAAAGCAACTAGATAGCGGAGCACAGCATCCATATGCCAGAGAAAGTAGACTCGGTAGCTACATACAAAACTAGGAAGGTCCTGAAAGAACTCTCATCAAAAAAAGGCAGGGGAACAGAACTCGTATCCCTGTACATTCCTCCAAAAAAGGCCCTGCATGAAGTCATCAATGGGTTGAGGGAAGAGTACGGAACAGCTTCAAACATTAAGTCCGATACGACTAGGAATCATGTTCAAGATGCCCTTACTCGAACAATGGCGCGCCTCAAATTATTCAAGAAGACCCCGGAAAACGGTATTGTTCTATTTGTTGGTGCGCTTCCCACGAACGGGCCGGGGAGCGAGCAGGTTTTTGTCAATGAGATAGTCCCTCCGAAACCCGTTCAAACTTTCCTCTATCGCTGTGACGACCATTTCCACCTTGAACACTTGGTCGAGATGCTCAAGGTATCGGATATTATTGGGATCCTTTCTATCGACGCTACCGAAGCGGGATATGGTATCGTTGCGGGGGACAAGTTCGATGTGGAGAAAGTAATTACCTCCGGGATCAGCGGCAAGACTAGGGCAGGTGGTCAGTCCGCGCGGAGATACCAGAGACTCCGTGAGATGGAGCTTTCTGGCTACTATTCCCGAGCCGCACATCACGCGAAGAGGATCTTTCTTGAAGAGACGACGGTCAAAGCACTCATCATTAGCGGTCCTGGCCCCACCAAAGACTATTTCCTAACAAGTGATTATCTGGATTATAGACTAAAGGATCGTATCATAGGGGTTTTGGACGGGGCTTACTCCGGCAGCGAAGGCGTCCGAGAGACCCTAGAAAAGGCACGTGACCTGCTTTCAAATGTGAGAGTGGTTGAGGAGAGGAAGCTTGTCCAGAGATTCCTGCAGGAGATTAATCGCGAAAAGGGACTAGCAATCTACGGCGTGAGTCAGATAATCCAAGCCCTGAAGCTTGCCAGCGTTGATGTAGTTATTGCCTCTGATGATCTGAATATGCTGGAAATAAAGGTAAAGTGCAAAAGATGTGGTGAAGAAAAGTCGAAGATAATAAAGAGGCAGGATTATGTTTCCGAGAAACAGGAACTGATCAGTGTTCCCTGTCCTTCTTGCAGTTCGCAGGATTATATTGCAGAGGAAAGAGATTTGATCGATATTCTGGATGACCTAGCTTTAGATGCTGGTGCAAAGATGGAAGTCGTTTCTGGCCGGAATGAAGAGGGCCGCATGTTGAAGAGCTTTGGATCACTTGGGGCGCTCCTCAGGTATCGGATATAGTGATAGTCTTTGGAACTTACTCCTAAGATTAATGAGAGGAGATGGAAACCCTCGTTTGAAACTGAGATCCTTAATCGGTGGGAAAAGAATGGGCTCTACAGTTTCGATTTGAAAAAAGCCGGAAGGCCCTTCGTAATCGATACCCCTCCTCCCTATCCATCGGGTAGCCCCTGGCACATAGGAGCGGCAGCGCACTATTCGCAGATTGACATGATTGCCCGGACGGCGCGAATGATGGGATATAACGTCCTCTTCCCGATCGGTATCGATAGAAATGGCCTCCCAGTCGAATTGTATACTGAGAAAAAGTACAACGTGAGGATGGCTACAACATCGCGTGAAAAGTTCATAGATCTATGCAAAACAGCTCTTGACGATCTCGAGGACGAGATGATTGCTATAATGAAAAGGATGGGGATGTCCGGAAACTTTCAGAAGTACTATCGGACGGATTCTGAAGATTACAGAAAACTCACTCAATCTACTTTCATCAAGCTCTGGCATCAGGGCCTCATCTATCAGTCTAAGAGACCGAATAATTACTGCTTTGTCTGTCGAACTACGATAGCTGACGCAGAGGTAGTGTATGAAGAGTTACCTTCCAAGCTTGTCTACATCAAGTTTCGAATCAGGGACAGTGGAAGTAATGAGATTATAATCGCAACTACACGGCCTGAGCTTATAGGAAGCTGTAAGGCTGTTCTCGTTAACGACAAGGATGAGAGGTACACGCGATATCATAATCTATCAGTCACAAGTCCGATTTTCGACAAGGCGATCAAGATCATTCCACACCCCCGCGCTAAAGCTGATTTTGGTTCTGGAGCAGTCATGATCTGCAGTTACGGGGACTATACGGACGTGCAACTCTTTCGCGAACTTGGCCTGGAGGAAGTTATCGCTATAGACTTGAATGGACGTATGACAGGAAACGCAGGCCCTTACCAGGGCATGAAGGTGAGGGAAGCGAGGGAGAAGATTATAGCAGATCTTGAAAGCCAAGGCTTCATAACTAAGGTCGAAGATCTCCCCCATAGGACTCCCATCTGTGAGAGAAGCAGGACCCCCATAGAGATAATCCCAATGGACGAATATTACCTGAAACAACTGGAGTTCAGAGACCAGCTCTCCAAGGAGGCTGAGAGCCTAGCTTTTCATCCCGAAGAACATCGGAGGAGACTTCTCGACTGGATTTCATCAATCTCAATCGATTGGCCCATTTCAAGACGGCGATATTATGCAACAGAAGTCCCTGTCTGGTATTGCAAATCCTGCGGAACACCACATGTCCCAGAGCCAGGTCGGTACTACAGACCCTGGAAAGAGGATCCTCCCTTCTCACACTGCAATCAATGCGGGAAGAGTGACTTCGTAGGTGACGAAAGGACCTTCGATACCTGGATGGATTCCAGCATCTCTCCTCTGTTTATTACTGGATACATGAATGACGAAAATTTCTTCGCCAAAACCTATCCTGTTACGCTCCGCCCACAGTCGAAGGATATTATCAGGACATGGCTACACTATACAATACTGAGATGCTATCAGCTAACAGGAAAGACCCCCTTCACCCATGCATGGATTATGGGTTACGGAGTCGATGAGAAGGGGGAAAAGATGAGCAAAAGCAAAGGTAATGTTATTGACCCGTTCCCGATCCTCGAAAAGTATGGGGCTGATATGTTCAGGCTTTGGGCGGCATCCGAGTCCAGTCTGGGTTCTGACTTCAGGGTCTCAGAAAGCAAGATTTCAGGAGTAGGGAAATTCCTAACCAAGCTCTGGAATATTGCGCGGTTCATCTCGAGCTTCCCGATTGAGGATGAGGGTAATCTGATCCAGGATACTGACAAATGGATACTCGATGAGCTTTCGGAGGTGGTTAGGGATTCCTCGAGAGGGTACGATGATTTCAATTTCTTCATCCCCTCGAACCGAATTCGAGAATTCGTGTGGAATACTTTTGCTTCTCAATATGTCGAGATGGTAAAACAGCGGGCTTATGGAGCTGGTTTCAATGATGATGAGATCAGGTCAGCAAGGAGTACATTACATCTCTGTCTCAAGACCTGCCTCCTCCTGTTGGCTCCGATAACACCTTTCATAACAGAGCGAATTTGGAACGAGATCTACTCTGAAGAAAGCATTCATCTTCAAAGGCTACCTAAGCCAATTTGGGACTATGGCCTTAGGGAATATTCGGCGAAGATTTCGATCTTCAACTCGGAGACCTGGAATGCGAAAAGGACCAAGGGACTTTCTCTTAAGGATCCAATATCAGTTAGTGTACCAGATGAGCTTATGATGTTTGAAAGAGATCTGTCTGCCATGCACAACTTACAGAAGAATCAGACATAGGTCCTCCTCCTGCCTGCAGCTGCAACATATACTACCGCCCCGATCGCGATAAGACTCAGAGAGCCAAGTAGGATCTGAAGGAATCGCACCGGTATAGTCTGTGCAAGCTCTATTTCCGGAGGGGGTGCCGGAACGTCAGCCGAAACCGTGAAGATTGTGGCTCCAAAGATTAGACCATCCTCACTCAACACCCCGATCTCGACCCAATGCTCTCCCTCCTCTTGGGGTGAAAAGGTTGAGACTTCGCCTGGTGCTATCTCATCCTCTAATATAGTGCGACCAGGTCCAATAATTTTAACGGTACCAATTTCATATATCGATGGAGAGATCAAAGAGATTTCAAAAATCCTCTCATTCCTGGTGACATTAATTGCGACTGGGTTGATGGAGACAACGAACGGGACAGTTAATCGTACCGTGTCGACCATTTCGTCTTGGGAATCTACGTTAATAATCAACCGCCCGTCTATCCGTAAGGGTGCAATTCCCCCCGAGTCATCAACCAAATAGGCAGAGATGTTCACGTATTCTGAACCCATCCCGGCTAGCTCGAAGGAGGATGTGTTCATCCCAAACGAGACAAGGTCTGACGAGTCCCATTGAGTAACCAGAGTTACTGACCTAGAATCATCGACCAGTGAGTCTATTCTAATGGAAGTTTCAAAACTAGGTTGTCCATATGCAAGATTGATAGAAAGCTGATGAGGGACAATTGTCATCGGGGACTTGACGGCCCTCTCCATATTTAGTCGGCCTGATCCCTGATGATCTGCAGGCCAGGGGTCCCCGAAGGCATTCTCGAGGGGGGTTGCCGATGGCCCTAATATGCCCATCACCTGATCTCTGGTTAGGGTCCCGTGAAGTTGGAGGAGAAGAGCAACTGCCCCAGTTACATGGGGAGCCGCAAAACTTGTTCCGTCTTGCACAGAGTATCCTCCACCCGGCCAGGTCGAGTTGACTCGTTCTCCGGGAGAGACCAGATCAGGCTTAATGTAAAATTGGGAGATGGGGCCGCGTGAGCTAAATAACGAGACCTTATCCGTATGTGACCTATTTTCGAATGCTAGCGTTCCAACAACATCGCCTTTAGACAGAGCCTCCACGATCTCCTCGCCCTCATCCATAGTTATGAAGACGGTAGGAATCGACGGGTGATACCCGGGAAGATTGTCAGGGTGGATTAGTCTCCCTCTTATTATTCCGGGCTCGGTATTGAAAACTATCAGGCCTTCACCGCCCCTAGACGCGACCGCAGCCTCTTTTTCTGAGAAGAATACTATCTCGTCCGGTGTCTCCCCTCTTCTTCTTGCAAGGGCAATCTTGCCATCGAGATCGATGCCATCAACATCTTCCGGTCTTGCATAATTGACGAATACAACCTCGCCCGCTAATTCCCCCCGAATTTCGGGCGAGTCTTCCATTGGCAGTCCGATAATCTCCAAACTGAGTTCTGGTATTGTTATGATTCCGAGTCTAACCGGGCGGTCATTGTATTCCGCACCCACAGCAATCGCATCAATGTCACTCGCTGGAGTTCCAATAGACCCAGGAGTGGGGCCGCTGTTTCCTACAGCAGCAACAACTATCACTCCCACATTCATTGCATTTCTCACTATATCGTTTAGTGCCTCAACTGCAAATCTTGCGCCCAGACTCAGGTTGATAACATCAGCTCCATCTAAAACCGCTCTATCCATGGCTCTCGCGACATTGCTCGTTCGGACTCGACCGCTGTTCTCTACCACTCTGTAGGCAAGGAGGCTTGCTCCGGGTGCCATTCCTGTTATCCCGCCGCTTCCTGCAATTATACCCGCTACATGCGTACCATGTCCCTGTTCATCCATTGGATCGTTATCACCCCCTACAAAGTCGTAACCACCGATTACCTTGTGCCCTGCCCCAAAACCTCCTCCGAGATCAGGATGATTGTAATCGATGCCTGTATCCACAACTGCAACTACCACTCCTTCTCCGTCCAAACCACGGCCTTTGGCGACTATGTATTCACGCGCCATCTCGGCGCCGACCAAAGGTATGCTTCTCTGCAGATTGACCTGCAAGATTGTGTCATGATAAATCTCTATATCTCTAAAGAGTTCCGATTTCCAGCCTTCCCTAATTCTCGTTGGATTGTATACATCTGCAATAATGACATGTGTAGTATAGGTGAGGATGTCTATGACTTTGAGCCTGATTCCATTCCGTCTTAGTGCAGCGACAAGTGCATTTGCCTCTTCTTGCAGAGCAAGTGTGATCTCGTCCTCCTTCGGATCGACCCCAAGCCGTTGAGCCCTTACAATTGCAGGTTCGTTGGAGGCGTGGATGATGACCCTTTCGGACTCATCCTGAGCCAAATCAATACTCAGAAGAGATGGTGAAAGTAGCATAATGATAATGGGAGCAAATCCCAAATGTTTCGTCAAAGGACCACAGGTGAACACGGGTATAAGTTGATGAATTTTTCAGGAGAAATAAGGATTATCCCGTACTGGAGTTTCTATCGCGCGCGCGGCGCTCAGGGTTAAGTATTCCGTTGGAGCTGATTCAGACGCCGGTGAAATCCGCTCAATCAACTCTCCAGGACATTCTAGCTGGAGGTAAGTACTCCCTAGTTATATGTGAAAAGCCCATTGCCGCAAGAAAGATCGCGGGTGCCCTCGCGAATGGAAGGTTCACCTCCATTAGAGTTGGGAGGGTCGAAGTTCTGCAGGTTGATGATGGTGCAAAACGATATGTCATCTGTTCGGCATCAGGTCACCTCTATACCATCGCTGATACGGGGCGGAACAGAAAGGTCTATCCGGTCTTTGACGTTGCTTGGCGTCCTAAGGACGAGGTAGATCGCAAAAGCATACACCTCAGAGGTAGGATCAAGGTTATAGAGGAGCTATCCACGAACGCCGACGAATTCATTATCGCTTGTGACTTCGACCAGGAAGGGGAAACCATCGGCTATAACATTCTCAATTACGCGTCAAAAGTCGATGGAGATACTGCTCTGAGGGTGAAGTTCTCTACGCTAACGCGAGAAGAGCTAAGAGAGGCGTTCAAGCGAGCAAGGCCTGGATTGGGCGGGAAGATGGCAGAGGCTGGCCGTACTAGGCACCTTGTAGATTTTCTCTACGGCATCAACTTGTCCAGAGCTCTCTCTCAAGCATTCCTCTCCGCAAAGAGGGGTTACAGAACATTGAGCATCGGGAGGGTTCAGGGACCTACTCTTGCATTTCTAGTCGAGAGAGAAATTGAAGTTAGAACCCATGTTCCGACTCCTTACTGGAAAGTCTCCGCCGTTCTCCAGAAACCTGGTGAGAAGGAGCTGATAGCAAATTATGAGCGGAGTAGAATACCGAAAAAGCTTGATGCCGAGGAAGTGATCGCTGGTTGTAAAGGGCAACAAGCAGAGGTCGTTAACATTACCCGGTCTACCTCACGACAAGCCCCTCCCACGCCCTTCAACCTTGGAGACCTTCAGAAGGAGGCTTACCGAGTCTTTAGATATAATCCGAGCCAGACTTTGTATTTGGCAGAGCACCTCTACCTCGACGGTCTCATATCCTATCCAAGGACTTCTAGTCAGAAGATTCCACCCTCAATCAACTGCAAGGCAATTATTGTGGGGCTATCTCGGGTCTACTCATTTGAAGATAGTGTCAGAGATCTTCTCCAAGATGGGCGGAAGTTAATACCTCGTCAGGGGTGGCTGGACGACCCGGCCCATCCTGCAATCTACCCCACTGGAGAAGTACCTCATCGCAAATTGGATATGAGGTCATTCAAGCTATACGACCTGATCGTCAGGCGATTCTTCTCTCTATTTGCAGAAGATGTACTGAGAGAGCGATTAGAAGTAGGATTTAGGATTGCCAAGCACAAATTCGGGTCCTTCGGAACGAAGTTGTTAGAGGAAGGTTGGCTAAGGCACTATAAGAGATATCGGAGTAGGGGGGAGACACGCATCCCCGAGCTTGCTATGGGAGACTTTCTGCAGGTGAAGAGAGTGGGCCTGAATGAAGAACTCGATCACTCTGCTCCTCGATATAACCAGGGATCCCTACTGGAGAAACTCGAAAGTGAAGGGATAGGAACAAAGGCCACCAGAGCTGGGATAATAAAGACAATTGTAGATAGAGGGTACACGGAACCTGGGAGTAACAGAATGACCTTGGGAGCTACTGAGATCGCTGTCTCCCTAGTTGACGCTTTGAATTATCACGCCCCAATTATTCTCTCCCCCAAGATGACCAAGGATTTGGAGGAGAAGTTAGAGAATCTTGGTAGTGGTAGTACAGACGGCAATAGCGTAGCCGAACAGGCCATGGATCACCTCGTCGACATATTGCACTCCATTAAGAATTCTGAGCAGGAGATTGGCAATTTGCTTACTAAAGGTTTGACCGCTCGGGTCCCGTTGGAAAAGCTAGGGCGCTGTCCGATTTGCGGACACGGTGAGCTTGTGATCTTGGTCTCTAGAAATACCAAAAAGAGGTCAGTGATTTGTACCAACTATCCACAAGCCAAGTGCCTGGCCTCTGCCCCACTTCCTCAAAGAGGCGTAATCCGCCCGACTGCCTATCCATGCGAGTCCTGTAGTTGGCCGATAGTCGGTACCAGATTTAAAGGGCATCCCTGGAAATTCTGTATCAACCCTGAGTGTCCCAAAAAGAGGAGGAGAGGCTCAAGGAGTTGATGAAATGTTAGTTGAAACTTGCCTTCTCTGCGATCGAAAACGACTTGGGGCATTTCGACTCTGTCGCTATCACGAGATCGCATCGGACAAGATTAGAGAAGCATACACAGTCTGGCAGGAGGGGTATGGAGATTTTTCTTGGAGAAACTACTTAAAAAAGGTCCTATCTCTTCCAGAGACCGGGCAATGGGCGTTAGATGTAGCCAAGTTAGAGTTGAGTGATTTAGATGGTACTGAAGAGAGCGGTCGATAGGTTAATTTCCTCGGCGACAAAGAGGGTAAAGCCTTTTCGCCTTACGAGGAATGCGACAGGTCTAGCTACATTCATTCGTAAGAGAGGACTCCAATTGAGTTACATTATTATCATTTTCATCTTTTCAGCGGGGACAGTAAACGCTATTCTTGAGGGCAGTATGGAAGCAGTCGGTGGAATTCCCATTATTCCGTCGAGACTCTCTCAAACCATCACTGAGAGCATAATAAATTCCTCAATGATAGCGATGGGGATGATAGGCTTTTACCTAGTATTCACTGGAGGTAAACAAGCTCTCAGGGGAAGAATTGCTACCACATTTGTCCTGGGTGGTTTATTGCTCGTTTCAATTAGTGTGCTCATTGGCTACGCTATTCTTGGACTCAAAGGTTTCTGATCTAACCAAGAAGATTTCGTCATTACGCTTCTGATGGCTCTTCATCACCTGTATTGAGATATCCCCATCACTCATTGTGGCACTATAGATGTTAGAGCTGTGGTGGTCAAGAACCCGACCTCCTGCGTAGTGTCGCGTCCAATAGTCTGTACCACGCTTGGCCCTCGTGTAACCCCAATGGCTCGTGACTACAATAGGTGCCGAAGCTCTCATTGCGAACTCTCTGAGGAGAGCGAGGTAAAGTCCTAGCTTCCTGTTCTTCGAGGTAAATGAAGTCAGACCTCCGATTATTTGGTTGAAGGTAGTAACTGAATCCAGCACCAACAGGCTCATCCTAGGTGTAGTCCAGGAGAGTAGAACCAACAAAGCTTCCTCAACTTCATCCCCTTTAGGGAGGATTATCGTGAGATTGTCGTAATTTGCCCGTCTTATCCTTAACGAGGCGGTGAAGGATGTGTCAAGATCTATGTAGACGACCATGCCGGTTTGAAGTCTCTCCTTGACGATCTCTAGCATTAGTCTATCGCGTGTGCCCGGTTGATCGAAGAGGAAGGTACTAATTCCCTCGGTCAGGAGGAGCTTTAGACGAGAGTTCTCGAGTCTCTTCATTCCAATTAAAACTCTGCTCGATTTCCAGGCATAGTTTCTCGCCCAAGAGCCAATATTTAACAGGCAAGGGGTTAGGTTCTATGGTGCCGGTGACCACTCGTAGTTAAGGCTAAGGCCAGAAATTCCACATCGCCAGTAGCCATAGCCACCCTCGACGGGCGAGCATATTATAGAATAACCTCCCTTCTCAAAGAGGTCGGGATTCCGTTCGAGAGCCTTATTCCTGGAAGGGAAGTCCCAGAAGGCGTGAAAGTGGTTTTTACCACACAGTCAGAGAGAAAAACCATCCAGAGCCCTTCGGTCATTACATTGGAGGAGTTTAGTGATCCGAGCAGTCTTAGACATGAAGTAGCTAAGAGACTTCAGAGCCGGGGTAACGGGAAGCTGATTGTCGGGATAGATCCCGGCTCGAGAATTGGGGTCACTGCGTTCTATGGTGATGAAGAGATCTATAGTAACATCCTATCCTCGGCAGATCAGGTCGTGAGTAGAGTTCGCAAGCTCCAAGAGTTAACCAAAGACCCTGACGGAGAGAACGTAATCAGAGTCGGGAACGGTGACTTGAAGCTAGCCGTTGCCATTGTGAAGGGTCTAAAACGTGGCATAGGGTCAGCTGCTCGCATCGAACTAGTTGACGAGAGAGGGACCAGCTCCAATATTATCACCAAACCAAACAGAAGAGGGGCTCGGGACATGAGAGCGGCTGCAATAATCGCCTTCAGAGAGGGCTCGAAGGTCAGCTAGTGAGATTCTCTTAGATCTAGGGAAAATATTATAAACAAATTCTTGTAGCGCGCGCGCGCTAAGGTGAATCTAACATACGACCAAGAATTCAACGAATTGTAGAAGTCGTAGATGTAAAAGGTGAATTTGGTTCGTGTACTTGCGGAGGGATCGTCAGGTTCTACAGTGACGCAGGAGTCAAGTGCAGTTCTTGCAACAAGCTTTATGGGGTCTGGACCGGTAACCATAAGATTTCAGTTCCAAAAGGCTAAATGAATTCTAGCGGGAACTAGAGCTCATCGCCACTCATCTTTCTTGGTGCAGTAGAACGGTGCGCTTGGGCCACATGTAGGACAGGCAAAATCTGTGTGATCACCGATTGGTAAGGTCATTAATTTTGTACCACATTTGGAACAACCTCGTGTCATAAGGATTTCATCCTCCTCTATCATGTTATTAATATATTAATCAGGACTAGTTAAGTGCAAGTTATCTTAATCGAGCTGGAGTTGCCCGAAACCGTTCCTTTCTCTGAAAAGATATGCTTCCCCCAACTTGCACCGACCTGGGCTCTCAGCGTGTGTTTCCCCACCCCGACGTCTGCTCCCAATATCTGGAAGCTAGCCTCAAACTCGAAGAGCTTCTTTCTGGCCTCTTCCTCGGTAGCAGGAATATGGGTTGTTCGTCTCTCATCGATGATTAGTGCCCAAACTTTCTTTTCAAAAAGGTTCACCATTTCAGGATTCCTCGTCCAGTATATCGAAGCCTTCTTTACAGCCTTAACCGGCTTAATCAGGCTTTTCAGAGCTAGACCCGCGTAGACCTTCTTAATCTCCAGTTTGTATGTGATCCTAATGTATTTGTCATTCCTCTTGTGCGCGTCCATCCATATTTCGTGGCGAAATGAATCCCTGATTCCCCCGTCTACCCCGAACTTCACTTTGAGAGTACACGATTCGTCATACGGGAAGGTTTCACGGGATGTACTGAAACTTACTCCACTAATCTTGTTTCTTCTAAGGCCCTGAAGGGGAGTAAAGTCCTGCATCTCTTCATTTGGATTGTAGACTAAGTTATCAGGTGCCCGTAATTGGCTCGATTCGGACTTCGTTTGTACCACAAGAGGCAGGCTGATGTCTGTTTGCTCGCCTCAGTGTACCTCTGTACAGTGCTTGTTCAAGCTTTTCACCAGTCTTAGCTTCCCACTCTGCGATCGGCAGACCGTACTTCTGTTGGATTCTGTCTCTATACCATTCTGGAATTACATTGAAAGAGCAGAATGGGATTATCCGTAGGTCTGGAGTGAGGTAATGGATATCACACCTCTGTAGCCTCTCCTCGTCTTGATTGTACTTGTCTTGGAAGTGCATCATTCCTAGGAACAAGCTTCGAATATGGAACTGCCCGACCGAACTGTAGTCATGCTTCAGGATTGCGTTTGTTAGAAGCTTTGCAAAGCTGAGGCCATTCGGTTGTTTCTTCTTGTCAACGAAACCATTAATATGTGAAAGGAACTTTGCAGCTATTAGGTAGCTACTCGCTCCCGAGTTGAGCTCATCTGTCTTCTCTTCAAGATATTCGAAGAGTGCAGGAATGTCTACGAATGACATCATGGGTACTAATTTCTTTGTTTCACTGTCTTCGAAGACATAGGTTCCAGCTCCACAAGCAAAGTGAATTGAAAGATCGTATTGAGGTTTCTTTGTGAAAGCTTCGATGAAGTGAGTTACTGGAGAACAGCTTGGCACTGGGAACCAATCATCTCTGGTGACTTGTCCATCAGTCTGCTCTTCTATCCTATCTATACAGTCCGGTATAGTGATTCTATATTTCTCCCTCTCCTTCTTGGACATCCTTCCAGTGAGTGATACAGGTTGGTAGCTGATGGCCTTTACTACGTCCATATTCTCCTGCGCGAATCGGAGTATATCTCCCAACTCGTGATCGTTAATCGACTTGATTACAGTTGGAACAAAGACAACTCCAAGGTTGGCCTTTCTACAGCTTTCGAGAGTGTAAGGGACTTCCCAATAGTTCTTCGGGTTCGTCTTCGGTGTTACGCCGTCAAAACTTAGGTAAAGATTGCTAAGTCCGGCTTGCTTGAGTCTTGTTGCGAGGTCAGGATCTAGAGCAAGGTTGATTCCATTCGTGTTTAGCTGGATATGGTCTACACCCTCAGCGCGGATTATTTTTATGATGTCAGCAAGGTCATCTCGAAGCGTTGGCTCTCCGCCTGTGATCTGGAGAGAATTACCAGGGACAGGCCTTTCTGCTCTAAGGGTCTTTACCATTGCAGTGATCTGTGAGGTCGTTGGCTCATAGACATAGGCCCCCTCCAATCCCTTCTTAACGTAGAAAAAGCAATACCAACAAGTTAGGTCACATCTATTTGTGACAATGATGTTGGAGAGTCCGGTATGACTGAGGTGGTTGGTGCACAAACCACAGTTCGTGGGACAGGCGCACTTTTCCATAGGAACATTGGGTGCTAAGGTACCCTTTCCATCGATCCAGAATGTACTAAATCGCTTGTACATCTCAAACGACCCAAAATAGAGCTCCTCTATTTCGCCATGTTGAGAGCATGTCTTCCGCATGAAGACCTTCTCCTCTCTCTCAAAGATGGTCGCCGGCAAGATCTTGTTGCACTCTGGACAGATACTCTGTGTAAGTCGGATGAATTGTTCTCCTTGCCTAAGGTCTTTACCAAATTTGCTAGTCTGACGGAATTTTATATCTTCTATTTGTGCCATAATTACCACCGGTAGTGGTAACTTGTCAAGGTGTTTCGTTTATAAGCATTACCGAACTCCTCATACGGTGTAAAGTAGTTGTCCATTAGTGTGAAGACCGAGAAGGCTCTCGAGGCCCTAGGTCTTACTGGCTATGAGATAAAAGCATACACCACCTTGATATCGACCGGACCGATGACTGCGGTCGAGACTAGTAGGCAATCAGGCGTACCCTATTCTAAGATATATGATGTATTGAATAACCTCGAGGTGAAAGGTTGGGTCGAGGCTGAGCACTCTCGGCCGAGCAAATTCTTTCCAAAGTCTCCCGACTCTGCTATAGACACATTGAAGATGCGACTCGAGCGATCAAGAATTGAGAATGAGAATCAGGTTTTGAGTGAATTAATTCCTATCTTCGAAAAGAGAGGAGTAAAGGAGAAACCTGATATCTGGATCGTCCGTGGAGATTTTAATATCCTTACAAAAGTGAAGGAGACACTCGAGGGATGTTCAGGTGAACTGATGTTAGCAGTTCCACCGGCTATTGAGAGTCTCATCGATATTGCAAGTCCAATCGTATTGTCCCTGAAGGGAAAAGGAGTGAAGATATCTATCATGACCCACAGGAGTACGAGCCCCACTGCCGTCAAGGCGATGAGTAAATGGGGCGATGTAAAGATGCGGGAGGCAATGTTCGGTGGCGGAGTCATAAGCGACGCCAGGGAGGTGATTCTCCTGCTAGCCGGTGGAGATGGTTCGGGTGGGAGTCTAGCCATTTGGGCAGATCATCCGGGCCTCGCAGGTTTCGCGAAGAATTACTATGATTACTTGTGGGAGGAGTCAAGGGTCTATGCTTGATTGGAAGCAGAAAGCAATGGAATTCCTCCCGACCCTTGATGTTAAAGAAGAAGAGGCCAAGGTCTATCTTCACTTGATGGAAAATGGGGAGATGGAGGCTCATAACATTGCTGATAATCTCGGTATATCGAGCGAAGATCTTTCTCGAATATTGAAGATCCTTCTCGATAAGGGTTTTATCATAAAGCATCCTCCGCCGTCAAGCTACACTCCTCTGCACCCTAGAATGGCGTTGACAAATGCATACCAACTGATCCAACAAGAGTATGACAAGCGCCTAAAGGAAAAGAGGTTAATGTTAGATCAGTTTTCA
>JACZWF010000001.1:21150-38499 GCA_022572285.1 Nitrososphaerota archaeon
CTAGGGACTGAACCAGGCAAGACTGCCCGTTAGCTAAATTTCATCCTTTTCAGTTCTCTTAACCTTAAGGAATGTTTCGTTCTCTAATTGTATTGTAGTATGGCTAATTCCAAATCTTTCTTTTAGCATTCTATCAATTTCTTTCACAAGCTTCGATGCCTCGCTTAACTTCTGGTCCTCAACCATCACATGTCCACTCAAGACATGAAAGCCTGAAGTCACAGTCCAGATGTGAAGCTCATGTATTGCCTTGACACCCTCCATTTCAAGAATGGCTTTCGTAATCTCTCCCGGCTCAAACCCTCTCGGGACCCTCTCCATCAATATTGAACCTGATTCTCTCACCAAGCCCAGGCCAGTAATGAGAATAACAATGCCGATTGTAGTTGCAATGATCGCATCGATTAAGACGAAGTTCGTAAAAAGAAGAACGACTCCCCCGGTGATCACTCCTAAAGAAAGTAGAGTGTCCCCCATGACATGGAGATAAGCTCCTTTGATGTGAAGGCGCGATATCCCTGCCCCTCTTAACAGGCTCATCATCAAAAGATTTCCGACCAGTCCAATAGAAGCGACTAGCAAGAGGGTTGCGACTTCCACTTCGGGTGGGTTAAGAATACGTCTATATCCCTCAAGGAAGATATAGCCGGACATGCCGACTAGTACAAGTCCATTGACAAACGAGGACAGTACCTCTGTTCGGTGATATCCGTAGCTCAGGATTGGGGTATGAGGCCTCTCGCTCACTCTTGTGGCAAAAATAGCCAAGGTGATAGCAAAGATATCTACTAGGATATGGCCTGCGTCACTTAGGAGTGCAAGGCTATTGCTGATGAGGCCACCAAGTATCTCAAGAATGAAGATGATAGAACCTATGGCGAGCGCCAGAAAGAGCCTTCTCTCACTTGCGCTCTTGGGTCCCATGCAATCCTTAGGTCAAGGCAAATTCATAAATGCATCATCCTAAGTTAAGATCGAACAATTAGTAGGTAGAAGAATTGTCTCAATGTACACATGATCTTGTATCCGATGTTTCATTCTATGGGAATGTGAACATGATACACAACTCGCGCATTATAGGTGTGATCGATATTTGGAAGTGTCAAAACTGCAACAGCCTATTCGTAGAGGAAAAAAGGTTCACTGATGAAAAGCCTTCGACTGATGTAGGACTGAAGGCTGTCGGAGATGGCTCGAAGTGGGGAGTGCTATTGTGTTTGAATGGTGATCAATTATCGTGGTCTCTCTTATCAATCAAGCCTGGAGAGTCACTTCCTCATCAATGCGTCTCTCCGACACCATCGGAGATTTCGGTGAATTCTGAATTTTCGGTCAATTCAACTGATCGCGACACAATTCATAAGGTCCTCATTGTGGAGGATCATATGAATGAGACGGTCGAACTCGATGACCTGCTCAATACCTAGCTAGGTGGGAAGATGCCATCAATGGTAAGGCTTGGATTCATCTCACACCTGTTAGCTGGTATCTGGTTTATGGTGATCCGTTTTGGATTGTGGGATCCAAACTATGATTCCATCTTTCCCTTTTTTGGACCGGCCTTTTTGTTGATCGGATTGAGCTATCTAGTAGTATCACTCTTCTTTCTTCTAGAGGTTATCCGGGGGTTGAAACTGTCTGTAATCCTCTCCATTCTCTTTCTCGGTGTTTCTATTTCCTGGAGCTTATCTATAATGCAAGCCTGGCCTAGCTTTATTCTTATTCCTCTTCAGGTGATTAGTTCACTTCTATCTATAACCTCAATCAGAGAAATTTCTCGTAGAAGGAAGAGTGGAATGTCTCCCCTAGATCTTCCGGTTTTCGGATAGTGCTAAGGTCTGATGAACAACAACGTACCTGGATTAAACGCTGCCCAAGCAAACCAGAAGTGTGCTGGGGCCACGACCACCTGCAAATCTTCGCCCGATAGTTCGCCGCTTATAGCAACTCCATTAAAGTTCCATTCACTTCCTGTTTGAACATCGAAAAGCTTACCGTCTAGCAACTCAAATTCCAAAACTCTCTGGGTTATAGTTCTAGAATAGATAGATACCACGTTCTTCTCAGGGTGCCAGAGAATCAGCAGCTCTTCACCTCCCACTTCGTCATTTAGTATTCGAATGTTCCTGATTTCATCTTCTGGGTAAGCCTTTGCGATTCCATTGAAATTCACTCCATAAACCAGTGTCTTTGAAAAGAGTCTACCGTCGTCATTCTCAACTGGGAACATCAGTCCGGGGCTTGAGTAGTAGAAAGAGTACGGATCTCTTCCATAAGACCTAGCAAATCCTGTATCCTGCGAGAGAACTAGGGTATGAGGATACAGACGCTTCCAGTCACCCCACTCGAGAGTCTCTAGAGGGAGCTTTGTAAGCTCATAACCCGCCAGCTCCCCAACGATACCCTGTCCAAGTATTTGACTCCAGTACGTGTCGGTCTTTCTATCATACATTACGAGGTCGCTGTTGTAGAGTTTACCAGAAACTCCAAACTCTATTGCCTCACCTTCGATAATCCTAACGTAGGCAGCACCTGTGTAGCAAAGAGGACAGTAAGTGATAACCACGGGTATACCGTTAATCTCATCATTCGCAATCTCGTGCCAAACCATAATCTTTCTCGGGTACGCCTTTGCTACGCCATCTATTGTGATCCCCAATACCAAATCATCATCATTTAGGAACCTGTCAGCTTCAGAGGCAGTGATGAACTTTGGTCTGTCTATTGATGGAATTCCGTCCTTGCCAGGTCCACCAGAAAATATTCTATCTAGCGGAACAATGTGCTTCACCCCATTACTGGTGAGAACTACAATATCCTTAGAGAGGACAGCTCCGCTTAAGACGTCTAGTTTCACTCCATCACCCGAAACCTGTCTTCTAGGGGCGATATCTGCTACATCCATATTGGCGGACTCCGACACCAATATCTTCATCTCCCTTACAGTTAGCTCTCCAAGTTTCTTCTTTGTAATCACCCCTTCCTCGTTCAAGAAGTAAGTCGTTGGCATGACTTGAACTCCATAGGATTTTGCCACCGAGTCGGTCGGATCTAACAAGAGAATATAGGTTATCTTTACATCCAGAACGTTATCGAAAAATTCGTTTTGCTTTGCTGCACTCTCAGCTCGGTTGATGCCAAGGATTACTATCTCGTCATCTAAATCTTCATTCAGTTGCTGAAATGCTGGCATTTCGCTAACGCAAAACGGGCACCAGGTGGCCCAGAAGTTCACTAAAACGACTTTTCCTCTAAAGTCCCCCAGTGATACCTCATCCCCGTCGATAGTCTGGAGCCTAAAGTCCGGAGCTTGCCATCCAATATTCGTTCCTATAGGAGGGGAACCCTTAGCAGGAACAATATCACTCGAAGTTTGAACTACGCTAGGAGCAAAAGGATTTTCAATAAACAGGATTGCACCAACAATCGCCAATACTGCTATCGCCAGACCGATCCTCTTTGTTGCGGCTATTTTGGTACACCTGTAATATGAAATTCTACGCTAGACTCTTTTAAGACTATGCCGAAAACCAAGAAACTTGGTCCGCTACTTATCCACGGAAGGTTGCGTAATTTCATTGGAATCGATATGATTAAGGGAAAAAAGCTTGATGTTCTTTGCCAAATAATTAAATCAAAGACTTGTAAAATATAGCTGTTGATTCATAATAAGAAAGCAGGTCTTGGGAAGACCTCGTTAACGACATTACTTCTCCTAATCTTGGTTACAGGATTTGGTGGTTACACCCTAATATTGCAGGGTCAGGTTAATGATCTTTCATCTCAGCTTAACGGCGTCGGGTCTGGCCTTCGTTCAGGAGAGGATCAGGTCAATATAGGTTCCCTCTCGCGTGACGTGGACAATCTTAGAAACGATATCAGGTCGGTTCAAGATGCTGTCGATGAACTTACGGCAGTTCCCAAGGAAATAGCCGGTCCACAGGGGTTCGCCGGTCCCATTGTTCCGGTAGGTGTAGCAGGGCCACCAGGAATTGTTGAAGAGTCAAACCGGAGTCTCATCTCCGAAATATTCGAGCTCTCTCGAGAGTCTATAGTAGCAGTGCAGACTACTACTGGAAGTGGATCAGGATGGGTCTTTGACTACCAGAACCATATTGTCACGAATAATCATGTTGTAGCCTCGGCTCTTGATGTAGATATTGTCCTACATGATGGGACTGTGCTGGAGGCTTTGATAATCGGAAAAGATCCGTTCAGCGACTTGGCAGTTCTTCGGATCGTTGATCCTGGGGTATCTCTTACCCCTCTTCCGATCGGAGATTCCGATAGTCTACAAGTGGGAGAATCGGTTATAGCGATAGGAAATCCCTTCGGGCTCGATGGCTCCGTAACAAGTGGAATAGTAAGTCAGAAAGGTCGCCTATTTCCATCCCAGGCGGGTTATCCAATATCGAACATGATCCAGATTGACGTAGCCATAAATCCGGGTAACTCCGGAGGAGCCCTGATAAATATGGATGGAGAGGTTGTGGGCGTTACTACTGGAACAATCTCCAACAATGGGGGCTTTACTGGTGTGGGCTTTGCTATTCCGATCAGCAGGGTGATCAAAGTAATCCCCATCCTCATTGAGCAAGGATCAGTAGAGCACCCTTGGGTAGGAATTGCCGGGGTTGGCGTGAATAGGGCTCTGGCCGACGAGCTAGGGTTAGAAAGGCCCTCTGGCTTGCTGATAACGTTTGTCGCATCTGGAAGTCCTGCTGCTGAGGCCGGGTTGAGAGCAAGGGGCGACTTTGTGATAAAGAACGGTCAGGAACTCCCTGGAGAAGGGGACGTACTCGTAGCTGTGGACGGCATCATCATTCACCAGCTAGACGATCTGATCACTTACATCGATGAACATAAAGATGTTGGGGAGGAGCTTTCATTCACAATCCTTAGAGATGGAAAAGAGATTACCATTACTCTCACCCTCGGAGTTAGGCCGACCCCTAACCTAAACTAGTTTTAGAAAAATATTACCACATGAAATTCGAGGTTAACTCATGTAAGTCACATGACCACAAGTCTCGCACTCGTATCTCTTGTTTATCCATCCCTTCTCCACCATAGGCATGCCGTGGTGCATCGGTACTGCTCCGAGGCTCCAAGACTTTTTATCCTTAGGCAAGAAATCCCTCAATTGGTCTCTAGTTGGTCGGCAACCGAGATAAACTCCACCCAGTGATACTGCGGGAATTTGTTTGCTAGAAGGGAGCTTTCAACGCTAGGCATTTATTCGCCCATTTGTAATCTGGGCCGTGGGGGTTAAGAGAGAGGGAACACAAATACGCATTGACCCAATGAATATTCGAATACTTAACATTCTACAAAAAAACGGCCGAGCTACTACTGCGGAAATTGCAAGAACGATGAAGCGAGCAGAATCGACCATAAAGGAGAGGATTGGATTAATGGAGAAGGCAGGGGTAATCAAAGGGTATACCGCGGTTGTGGATAAGCGTGCTCTAGGATACTCCACCCAGGCGCTGATCTTCTGTAATATCCCTACAGAGATATTGGATGAAGTTGATATGAAATTGTTGGAGCTGAAGACCGTGCTACGAATATATCATGTAACCGGGGAAAGGCGATATGTGATCAAGATTGCAACTAAAACAAATGAGGAAGTCTGGCATTTCGTTCATAAAATTTTGATTCCGTTGGGGGTCAAGGATGTAGATTCACGAATTGTGATTAAAGTGGCGGATAGGAATCCGCCGGAGACAATTATTGAAGAACCTGTCCGGGAATGGTCATAGCTTCACCAAGTTGTTGATATAGGTAGTATTCGGCGTCTATCTGTCACATTCCTCGGGCCCTCTCTGAATATTAGGACAGTTTCGGCGGGTGCAGCATAAGTTCATTAGTTTCCTTGCTACCCTAATCAGAAATGTTTGAAGGTCTGATTAAGCATTATAGAGCCATACTTGTAATAGGCTTTGTAATATTCCTACTATCGTTCCTTGTGGGAGTAGCTAGAACTGCGAATCAGGCTACATTATCTCAATTAGAATTTGCGGGTGATTTGACCTCGTCCGCATACATTTCTGCTCTTACGGTGGAAAATGTTCTGCTTCGCTACCTAGAAATTGTTCCCCTCTTCGGATTGGGAGTTCTGAAACTGGGGATAGGGTTCGCCATAGCGACTATTGTTGTCAGTCTTCGTGCTACGGGAGAGAGTGCAGCTCGATCTCTTAGGAAGGCAGGGCAAAATGACCTCGATATCGCGCAACCGTTCTTCTCTAGATTCTTTCCGAAGATGCTCCTTTTGGGAATCTTGACTGAGGCAGTAGCGGTTATCGTCATGGTCGGGTGGATCTTCACTGGCTTGAGGCTCGTGGACCTTCGGGTGGCAGGAGATACCGCGTCGGACGTATTCCGTCAAGTAGCGCTGCTTAACTCAACGTTTGAGGCGTTTGCAGAGCCCATAGAGGGTGTCGGAGTCGCCCTCCTTATAGGGGGTATCGCATTCG
Source organism: Nitrososphaerota archaeon (assembly GCA_022572285.1). GTDB lineage: Archaea > Thermoproteota > Nitrososphaeria > Nitrososphaerales > UBA57 > B1T1B5. The sequence continues at coordinate 27,627 of JACZWF010000001.1, forward strand.
GCTTGATGGCGATTGTTGGAAACCTTGGGATGCAAGCTTCTGAGATCCCGAGGCGCCTAGTAACGCTCAGCGGGAAAGAGGTGTCAGAGCTTTCGCAGCAACGGATAGCTGTGCCGAGAAAATTGCTTGGAACGACGATTCTGGGAATCCTGATCACGGCTTCAGCTCTTCCTATAGCGGCCTTTAGAGTGTTCAACGAATTCCGACTTGATGCGCTTTCGGGAGAGCAGTCTTCGTTAATATTTCGCAGTGCTCTCGTGACGGAGAGGATTATTGCATTCACGTGGGAGACTTGGATGTTTGTGGGAATTGCTCTCATGCTATTCTCAATCGGCTTTTTGCTCCTTTCAGTCGTATCCAGACTTAGGGCCCAGAGATCTAATTTGGATGAAGCTGTTAATCAGATATCAGGTTCGGAAATAGAACCAATTGAGGCCCATTTAGCAATTACAAAAATTGTTCCCTTGTTTCTCGTCTCGGGCCTTCTTTGGATGATCTTATTCTTCGGCCTATTCACCATCCTGAGAGACATCTCAGGAATAAATGTCATCTTCGAACAGTTTGCTGGGAGAACAGATTCCATTCTCTTCCAGCAGAGTACGATTTCTCAAGCAACTTATGGTCAACTGATACGACCCGGCAAGGTAATTGGTCTCGGGCTGATCTTCACTGGAATTGGGCTTTCCCTGCTTACGATTGTGATAAATCTCAAGTTAACTGCCATGACTCTTCCTGGGGCCTTTGCTCGAATTGTTAAGGGAATAAAGGGAGAAGCGGTGGAAGACGCCGTCGGAAAGTCTCCGATTAATCCAATGAGTCTGGTTACCCGAGGGCTATTCTATGGCATGATCCTCGGCTTTGCCATTATTCTAATAGGTACATTCCCTCTTGCTCTCCTTAGGATTGCAAACACTCAGACATTTCTCACGGAGTTGTTAGCCGGTCGAACTGATTCTATTGCTTTCCAGGTTAGCAAACAGACCCAACTCATGCTTGAGCATTTCATAGGTCCATTCGTGGGACTAGGGAACGCAATCATATTCTTCTTTATTGGTAGATTCTTCGGTGTCATAGTTGGTTTCGTACAAGCTAGACGACAGATAATCAGTGAGGGAGTCGAATCTGCCGTAATATATGCTAATGAGAAGAAAGGAGCAACCTCCACTACTAATCGAAAGAGCTAAATCCCAAGTGCCGAATTGAATCGGTTGTACTCGGCGTAAGTCAGAGCAGCAAGTGTCAGTTCCATTATTTGAGGATCTGAAAATCCGACAGCTCTGAGACTCTCTGTATCCCTTTCGACCATCCTGTTGTGATCAAAGTTCACTTTAATCGCATATTCCATTGCAGCTCTCTCGCGCGGCGGCCAATCTTCTTTGTTTTCTTCAAACCTCTTGATCTTCTCGATCGTCTGCTCCTCAACGCCCATCTCTTTTGCGGACGACGAATGGAAGTTGATGCAGGCTTTGCACGCAAGTTTTTCTGAGATGAGGAGAGCGATGATGCACTTCAGTTTGGTCTCGACTAGACCCTTCCTTGTTATGTAATGGTCTAGTATGACCTTGATAGCGAATAATTCCGGTTGGGTAGCCCAGGCTCTGAACATGGGAAGAGGATCTCTTGATATACCAGCTGCAAGTTGCGCCTTCTTGCTGATCTCTACGTACTCACCCAGCAATGCCTTTCTCGTGTCCTCTGGTAAAGACTCGATTACTCCCTTCAATTCTTGGCTGGGATTTGTGAGAAAATCAGATGTCTTTATGCGTGGCTCTGACATGATTCATCCACCCCAGAATTCGGGTATAAGCGTTTGTCCACTTGATGGTTGAAATTTCAACTCGACCATCGGAGAGCCCTATTCTCAATGACAAGTAGAGCTTGGGTTATGGAGATTGAGAAGATCGAGATTATCATCAAGAGTGCGATCATCTCTGACACTTGAAGGGATCCTGCGGCCGAGCGAATAAGTAATCCTATTCCCCTCTCAGCTACGATTAACTCTGCCATCAGGACCGCGATCAATGTTAAGACGACTCCTAGCCTTAACCCCGCGAATAGTGATGGAACGATTGAGGGGAGTATTACAGTACGATATTTTTGAATCGTGGTGGCACCGAGTGAATGAGATAATTTAAGAAATCCTGGATTAATCTCTCTCACTGAGGCAATGATATTTGTCGCAATTGGAAAGAACGCGGCAAAAGCACCAAAGGCTATCTTGCTCTCAACCGCTATAGCTCCAAACCACAAGATGAACAACGGGTAGAGAAGTATCTTGGGTACTGCGTAGAATGTTGAAATGAATGGGTCGAGGGTTTTTTCCAGACGGCCTACTCCAACTCCTAGCCCGAACAATACCGCGATAGAGCTTCCGATGAACAGTCCGGCCATAAACTCATAAAGAGTTACACCTAGATGTGGATAGATTTTCCCCGAACTGAATAAACCGATTCCCGATTGGAAAACCTCGGACCATCGTGGGAAGAATCGAGTGTCAAAGAAGAGTGGCGCGAGAAACTCCCAAGTTAAGAGAAATGTTGCAAGAATAGAGAGACGTGCTAGGTTAGGCCAATTCAAAAGCTTCAGTTAATATCACTGGAGAGCCACTCCAATTCCATTTAGCTGCACAGGAACGAACCTTTCAGTGAACAGATCCTCTACAGGAACGCGAAACTCTGACAGTTCGAGTTCAAACGTCTTGGCCGAGGCCAAATCCAAGGCCTTTACACTGAATGATCCATCATCTGAGAGGAACGTGATGTTAGAATCGTATACTTTGGTAGCCAATTCCTCGGACCATTGATATTGTTCCATTGAGATTTCTATCACTTCTGCTCGGTTCTCTTTCATCCACTCGACTGCTTTGTACCAACCCCTAAGGACTTTTCCTATCACCTCAGGGTTCTGATCTATGAAATCATCTGTAGCAAACCAGATTTCATCCTGCCACTCCAGGAGGAAGTCTGCTGCACTCACGAGCTGCCTTGCTCCGAGTTCGAGCTCCATAACCTCTGCTAAGCCAGGCCATCCTATTGCAGCGTCAACTGTCTTAGACGAGAGGGCGGCAGCCAGTGCATCGGGCGATCCCAAGTAAGTTAACCGTACTGCATCATCAGGGTCTATCCCTGCTTCCTGTAACAGGAGCCTGACAATCATGTCTGAGTAAGCTCCTTTCGTAGTTGCTCCTATAATCTTCCCTCTAAGATCATCCACATCCTCAAGTGGAGAATCATTAAGGACCATGATTCCCCATGAACGTGGAACAGGGCTGGAAATAGATGAAATTACTCTAACACCCTCTCCCCGTGATACAAGTGTGGTTATCATGTTAGGCGTACTAGTGGAGATTTCGATCTCACCGGCCGCGACTGCCCTCATCTGCTCTCCTCCGCCTCTGAACCAAACCAAACTGACATCAAGCCCCTCCTCCTCCCAGAATCCTTTTTCATCGGCCACGATGGCAGGAAGTGCCCCCGTGAAATCGACCCTGGCTAGATGTGAATATATAACCGGGATAAGTTCCGCATCAGACCTCGAACCTGGGGCTAGAGCGTAATATCCGATGAGCGTTCCTGCCATTATTATAATCACGCCGATAATGATTGGTCCGAGTTTCAAAGCTCCCCTCTCCATCTTGAAGAACGGATCTCTAATCGATTGAACGCCAGATTTGCTATCACAATCACCAATAGTCCTATCCCTATCAATCCAAACACCTTCGCAGAGTCTAGCACCTGTGAGGAAGAATTAATGAGGAATCCTAATCCACCCAACGAGGCGAACATCTCTCCAAAGATGATGCCAATAAACGCCAAGTTGAGACCTGAACGGAGTCCTGTGATTAATGTAGGTGTGGCAGACGGAAAAATTATTGATGTGAAGATTCTGGTCGACGATGCGCCCATCGACTTTGACATCTTCATTAAGGATTTGTTAGTTGACCTTACCCCGGCTATCGTATTAGTGGCTATCGGAAAGAAGCCGTATATCGAGCCAAACAATATCTTTGATTCTACTCCGAGCCCAAACCAAACTGCGATCAATGGGTAGACGACTGCAATCGGTATAGCGAAAAGAAGCAACAGGATGGGCTCAAGCGTCTCCCTGAGAAGCTTTGTACTAGCAATCAGGAACCCCGCGCCTATACCGAAAACGGCAGCTATCAGAAATGAGCTTAGCAGTTCTTCCATCGTAATCAGAAGGTGATAGTTTAGCTCTCCAGAGGCCACTACCCCAGAGATTGAAATTATTGTTTGAGAAAATCTTGGCAAGAGAACTGGAGAAATGATTTCTATGCTCGCCACGATCTCCCATAATCCTAAAAAGGTAAGGAGGAGAGCGATCTGACCGAGCCAAATTGGAATTTTCATCGATTGGCAACTGGCTCTGGGACATCTCTCTCTAACTCATCTTTAAGCGATTGCCAAATTCTTACCTTGTATTCCTGAAATTCGGGGGACCATCTAAGCTCGACCGTCCTCGGGGTTTCAAGATTAATTCTTATGTCATCCTTAACACGAGCCGGCCTGGCACTGAGGATTAACACCCGATCAGATAGGTGGAGAGCTTCTTCAATGCTATGCGTTACAAATAGCATCGTCTTTTCTGTGAAGGATTTTATTCGGAGGAGCTCATCTCCAAGTATGCTTCTAGTATTCTCATCCAACGCCCCGAACGGTTCGTCCAGTAAGACGATGCTAGTTTCGAGTGCCAACGCCCTAGCAAGGGCTACCCTCTGAGCCATACCGCCTGAAAGCTGAGAAGGGTAATATTTCTCAAATCCCTGTAGACCAACCAAATTCAGATATTTCTTCACCAATCCATTCATGACTTTGGGATCTACTCCCCTTAGCTCCAATCCGTATCTCACGTTCTGATCAGCTCTCCTCCATGGAAGCAGGTTCGGTTCCTGGAAAACAATTGTAATCTCCGTCGGGCGAGGACCTTCAACCCTATCTCCGTTTACCCTAACCTCTCCTCCAGTTGGAGAGGTAAGTCCAGCCACGATTGCCAAGATGGTACTTTTACCACATCCACTTGGTCCCAGAAGTGATACCAACTCCCTGGCCCCGACCCTGAGGGATACATCCCTGACAACCTCGATCGTACCATCATTTCCTACCGGATAGGATTTTTTCAGATTTCTGAGTTCAATCGCAGGTTCGGTCAACAGAGTCCTACCTCTCAATTCACAATATTTAGACTGATCCTTTCTTCAGACTACTTGTCCAATCCACAATATCTTACGGGATAACCGTGCATTTCCGTGGAGGGCCCTTAAACTAATGCGTCACAATCTATAGCTCATGAGTGAAGAATTAGAAAGTATGGTAAAGATGCTATCAGACTCTCCTGAGGATCAGCGGAAATCAATGATCACCGAGCGTTTCAAAATGATTGCTTCCCAACCAGACGCGCAGAGAGTGGGAGTAGTAAAGGGTCTGGTACTAGCAATCTCAAGGCTTGAGGATCGTAAGAGAAAGGAGTTGGTGAGAAGTAGGACAGATGCAGTTGCCGAGTTACCTCCAGATACCAGAAAGATTGTCCAGACATCTCGTGTTAAGGCTGGAACGACTCTACCCCCAGATGTTAATATGGAAGATATGGCTCTCACACTAGAAGCTGCGTCTCTCTGGCCGCCAGAGAAGAGAGCGATCTTCAAAGATAACCTGGGCGCAGCGTTTGCAGAAGTCGGCCAACCGATGCCTGACTTTGAGTCCATAGAACAGACCATTCTAGCGGAAGGGGGAGAGGAAAAGAAATCGCGTTGGAAGTTCTGGTAGGTAAATGAGACAGAGTCCGGGCGGTTCAGCCGCCTCATTATTTTTTCTCAAACGTTTACTGCTTTCATTCGAAAAGTTTGAAGTGTAGCTAATTAATCAGGATCTCTGAATACTGGTCTAGGCATTACCTTGATAAAAATGGATGATACCCAGTATAGGAAGATTATCTCAAATAAGTAAGGTAGCAATCTGGAGAAGGTTGTAAAGATATTCAATCCAAGTGAAATTCTAGCAAATACCGAATATGGGAATATTATCGTCTCCAGAGCGGTGATGGGGAAGAAATAGAAGGATAAAAGAATCTGAGGATAGTTGACCTTAGGGACAAAAAGAAATTCGTCAATGAATGTTACCTTTCCCGTTGTGAACAGTATTGCCGCAATTCCTACTAGAAACAAAGTCAGGGCAAGTCGCTTTCTACCGTTCTTCAGAAGCCATGTCCAACCCTCGATGATAGTATCGAGATATTTCATCCTTTTCTTCACCATTCCCATTGTGATTGTATAGATCGTATAGCTTCCGATTACAACAAAGAGTGTGGAGAAAACGAACTCAGATATAGCGTCAGCTCTAATTAATCTAATTCCACCGTAGTATATCAAAGTGCTCACAAAAAGGGTTATGAAAGCTAGCCCTGCTGCTAAACCAATTCTGATACTCCATAAGATTCCGGAATCAACCATTATTCCAGCTGCCTATCTCCGTATTGGGATGAGCCAGTGCCCACGCAAACCAAAATTCGGTGGAGTTGGGAACCTGAGTCAATCTCCTGCCTTCCAGTGGTCCTCCTACCGCGATTCCAGCGCTATTCCAAAGGCTTCCGGTCTCTTCGTCTTTGATTTCTCCATCCTCCATGAAGAAAGTCAATGGTGCTCCATCTACCCTCGCGTGGAAGACCGTTCCCAGTTTCTCGCTTGCCTTTGTGATTACTAGGAGGCGCTCCCCTCCAACTTCATCCATATGTATGGAATCTCCAAGGATGGAAATTGGGTATGCCTTCGCTTTCCCATTGATAGATATACCGACAACAAACTCCTTTGGAGCTAGCCTTTCGTCCAGGCTAGATATCGGCCATCCTGGAGGAGTATCTTTCCGATCGTATCCGGCAAAAGAATCAACATCATAATTGCGAACGAATCCGGTGTTCCTTGAGAGGACCAGAGTATCTGGATGGGTCTCTCTCCATTCTCTCCACGTCGAGATAACTGATGGAAGAATCGTCAGCTCCGTGCCCTCCAACGGTCCCTGGATGGCAAGGCCACCGACCTGCCACCAGTAGCTCTCTGTCTGCTTGTCATACATGACCATAGCACTCTCGTAAAGCGAACCTGTGTTGCCGAATGACAAAACTCTCCCGTCTACCGTACTATCAAAAACAATGCCAGATCGGCAAAGAGGGCAGTAAGTAATAACGACGTCTCTACCACCTATTTTGTCGTTTACAATCTCATGCCAGTTGAGTATGAGAAGAGGGTATGCTCTAGCGTCGCGGTTGTTTTCATAGCCTAGAATAAGGTGGCTGGGTTCGAGCCAAGGGGCTTCATCAGCCCTTACATATTCGGGTGCGAAAAGTGGAGGTATGGCATCCCGAGGGACATCTGGGATGATGTGTGGTTCTCTGACGCGATTAATGGGTAGACCCAGCTCCGCATCCAGATCTCCAGTAGAACTGCTCCCTCCATAGAGGAGAACTGTCAGTCCTCCAATCGCGGCCAAAATGATAACCAGAGATGCCCCCAGCCAAAGCTTCATTGAAGTGATTTTGCTGTAATTACCAATAACCTTTTGCGGAAATCTCTACTTTAACCAGAAATGTATCGTTTTATCCATCTCATGGATGTCTATCGCTATGGAGAGTATAACTCCAAAGGAAATGGGCTTGATTGAAGACAGATCTGAAGCCATAGGGGTATCCAAACTCATTCTAATGGAGAATGCAGGCGCATCCCTAGCTCGAGAGATCCGACAGAGATTTCCCAATATTGAAGGGAGGAGAATCGTGTTTGTTGCTGGTTCGGGGAATAACGGGGGTGACGCCATGGTTTGCGCGAGGCACTTGGCGTCAGGCGGCCCTAAGGTCATGGTCTTTCTACTCAAGAGCTCAGAGTCATTGAAAACTTCAGAATCATCAATTAACTGGAAGATACTTGAGAAGATGCCTAAGAGCGTCGATCTGTATCAGAATACCTTTGACGAATTCGTCCCGAAATTGGTTACGGCCATCGAGGAGGGAGACATTATCGTCGACGGAATCTTGGGAACTGGTGTTAAAGGTGAACTACGTGAGCCCATTCCATCAATAATAGAGAAAATCAATTCTTCTAATGGATACAAAGTCGCGGTCGATGCTCCAACCGGTCTAGATCAAGCAACAGGACACGTATCTAATGTATGCATTAACGCCGATCTAACTGTTACATTTCATAAGGTGAAGGCAGGTTTAATAGGAAATTTGAGAGAGACGGGGGAGATAGTTGTGGCCTCTATCGGCATTCCGCCTGAGGCAACGAAAGATTAAGGATTATATCATGGGAGGTTGGCGTCTCTCACCTTGATACTCTCGCAAATTATAGTTGGAAGTATGAAAAACTTTGCTTATGTGATAGGAGACGAAGACACGCGTCGTGGAGTGTTGATAGATCCTTCATATGATCTTGACAATATAGTAGGAAGGGTACGGAACGATGGCCTCGAGATCCTATACATACTAAATACGCACTCGCACTGGGACCATACCGCAGGGAATAAGGAAGCAGCTCAGAGAACGGGGGCCAAAATTGTTGCCCACGCCAATGCTCCTACCCATAAGGATATTCCTGTCAGGGACGGGGATGTGCTCGAAGTCGGGAATCTCAGGATAAATGTTATGCATACCCCTGGCCACTGCCCAGACAGCGTATGTTTCTTTATTGATGGACTTCTCTTCACGGGGGACACCCTTTTTGTCGGAAATTGCGGCAGGACTGATCTTCCGGGTGGCGACCCAGGTGAACTCTATGATAGTTTCACCCAGAAAATCCTGAAGCTCGAAGATAGTATAAAGATCTATCCTGGCCATGACTACGGCTCCAGACTCTCCTCGAGTCTAAGATATGAGAAGAGGCACAACTATTCTCTCCAGTCTAGAAGCAGAGAGGAGTTTGTAAGAATGATGACCGCGCCTTCGTGAGCATGAGCACGTCGAACACCAAGAAGGTGCTCTTTCAAAACGACGTAATTGAGGGATTATTAGCTTATTGCAAGGATACACATCCCCTCGAAGGGATTCTACTAATGCGAGGTGAAGTGAATAAGCGGGAGATCAGGGTGAAGAGCCTGATGATACCTCCCATTCCGACTCATTCGGAGCATTTCTCGAGTTTCCAATGGCACATGGTTCCCCTCGACGCGTCTATCCTTGGAATTGCTCATTCGCATCCCAACGGGGTGATCTGGCCGTCCGAGGTAGATTTGATAAATTTCCTGGGTAGACTCATGGCGATTGTGGGGCCTCCATATCTGAGTGAGGCAGATATCGGAGTCTTTGACTCTGAAGGAAATCCAGCAAGATTTTCAGTTGTCTAGCTGACTATAGGTCATAGTCTTCCCTTCTCCAGACCGCCACGGCATCGTGAACATGGATAGATTCCCAGCTGCGAGCTTCAATTCTCGATGATGTGGGGAATCGCTCCAAGCAATCCCTTACAATATCTTCTACGCACTTGGGATTAGCCTGAGCCTCGAGTATCTTCTCGGCTTCCTCAGTCCTTTGCAGAAACTCTACCGGCTCCGCGGAGAAACATTCAGCCATCTTGAGTGCCACCTCCTCGAAGTTCATCGTGCTATGACTGGCAATTTCAATCCTCAACATTGACCTCTGCATGTGACCGATCCCCGTTATTTCCTTACTACAAGGGCATGCAGTAATCCCAATTTTTTCAAAGGTGTATTGGATGTCTTCCTTCTCCCTCTGCATTACGATCCTAACTTCCAAGAATTGATCTCTAACTGGATAGCTGAGTTCCGCAGTTATCTCGCATCCGGGTTGAGTTCGATCAATTTCTTCGCATATCTCTGTCAGAGCGTTCTCCACGTAGTCTCCTTTCATCCTGTTCTGAGTCGCGGAGATTAGCCTGCTCATATGGACACCTCTACTATTCCTTGTGTTGACCATGATGCCCAGTTTTACTGGGAGAACCCACCTGCTTCCTCTGAAAACCGTAGAAAATCCACGGATGCCAGCCTTCACATCGACGTCGGCGGCCTGCATCTGCACATCGGGGAGGTTCTCAAGGGACGTCCTTCTGTTCTCAGTGGGATTCTTGTGTTCTTTGTGATCCACTCTTCCACCTATCTCTACGCTCAGCCATCTTCATTCCTTTAAAGGTTCTTCCAGAAAATCAGCCCTCTGCACTTGTCGACTTGACTCTCCCAAGTATCTAATTGGGTCATTTACTCCCAATTCATGGAATGACTTCAACCTAGAGAGACAGGCAGTACACCGTCCACATCCGACATCCTCTCTCCTCTGGCAACTCCAAGTCAATTGTAGAGGAACTCTCAATCTGATTGCTTCCGACAAGACTTCTGTCTTGTCTTTTCCATGCAAAGGAGCGATGCATTTTATCTCTGCTATAGTCGACACTCTTCCCCCTAATGCAAGGGCCTTGTTCAATAGACCTAGGAATTCAGGTGTAGCATCAGGAAATAATTCAAAGTCACCCTTGTGATGTCCTCCAACAATCTTTGTTGCCCCAATGACCTCTGCCCAGGACGATGCTATCGAGTAGAATACTAGATTTCTGGATGGAATATACTCTCTGGGAATAACAGCCTTCTGCTTATACAATGGACTTTCAGTGTCAAACAACGTATCCTCAAACTCACTCAGAAACGGGACTTCGAGAGTTCTATGCTCAAGCACATCGGCTGCCCGGACCAGCTCAGTTGCTGCTTTCTTCTCCTTTTCCTGCCGCCTGTAATAGTTGTATGAAAGAGCGTAGACATCCCAGCCTTTCTCTTTTGCAAGCCAGAGGCATACCGCTGAGTCAATTCCTCCGGATACGAGGACAATCGCTCTCTCATTGTAATCCAAGTGGCCTGCTAATCTC
>JACZWF010000025.1 GCA_022572285.1 Nitrososphaerota archaeon
ACTTCTCTAAGAGTTGAAGAATAGGAAAGCGAGAGCTAGTTGACATTGAATCTCTTCTAAGCTATCCAGGTGCGAAGAGTGGGTATCTTAGTAGGGCAGGAGAGATGGTAGGAAGAGTGCTGTCTACCGTTCAGCGACCTGCCAGAGAGTGGTAATTTCCCTTTTCGTGCTAAGGTTGAAGCTGTGGTGAAGTTGCCTTGAACTAAACCCCGGACGGGTGACGTTCCAGATCATTCGTCATTTGCTCAAATTGGTCTCTGGTTATCTCTCCTCGAGCATATCTCTCTCTTAGGCGATTGAGGGCCGCGTCCTCATATCTCCAGTAATGCCCCTCGATCGTCCCCAAGGGAAGAAGAACCGCGCGCTAACCATCGCCTCATCGGCAAAGAGAAATGATGACGGGCCCTCTTCCTTTCTTCTTCCATTGACCGCTATAGATAGAAAAGTGACGAACCCCGACACCATGGCCGATGAATACCAGTAAGGAACAGGAGGACCATATTCGTAATAATCTCTTGGGGAAAAAGAAGGGGGTGACAGGCTATTCAAGGGAATTACTTCTGAAGATAACCGGAGGGAAGGTTACAACTCGGAACGCCATCGTGATTTATGTTGAAAAGAAGGTGAAGAAAGACGAACTGGATCCAAAGGACCTAGTCGACGTGGAGATATTGGGAACTCCGACGGATGTTAGGGAAATAGGGAAGGTTGTGATTGAGTAATGTCTACAGATCAAAGAAGATCCAGGCAGAGACCATTTCCCATGGGAGTGAGTATTGGGTCATTTTCTGTGACGGCAGGAACGGCTGGTTGCATGGTGAGGAAAAGAAGTGACGGCAGACTCGCGGTTCTCTCCAACTGGCATGTGCTGAAAGACCATGAGGATATCCTTCAGCCGGGTGTGGCTGATGGCGGTTCCATCGCAAATGATAAAGTAGGAGTATCGATCGGAATCGAGATACCTCAATCTGGAGGAAATGTGGACTGCGGGATTGTGGTGCTCGACAACGATAGTTTGGCGACCTCTACTATACTTGAGATAGGCCCTCCAAATGGGTTGAACCTCGCCCCGACTGCCGGGATGAGAGTCAAGAAGTCTGGGAGAACCACTGGGCTGACTAGTGGTGAGGTTACTGACCCTAATGCAGTGGTATCTGTTGAGTACGGTCCTGGTGATATCAGGATCCTTCAGGATGTTGTCATTACTACTCAGATGGGGGCGGGTGGGGATTCAGGCTCGTGTCATCTCGACGAGGATAACAATATCGTGGCATTACATTTCGCGGGTTCACCTCTAGTGAGTATTGCCTGCAAGATCGGTAACGTCATCAATGCGCTTCAGGTCGACATTATCACCCCTCCACCTGCCTCACGTTGCTTCATCGCTACAGCGGCTTTCGGGTCAGAGCTGGATACACATGTCCAGTTCTTGCGAGCCTTTAGAGATGAGGTCGTTCTAAAGTCGCTGATGAAAGGGCAATTTGAAACGCTGTTGAGGTTCTATTACTTCCTAAGTCCCCCCCTTGCGAATAAAATGCGACAAAATCGAGCTGTCAGGGATATCGTGAAATATTCGATTGTCTATCCGGTCGTAGGCCTAAGTAAAGTGATCCTGCTAATCCTGGGGGGGAGAAAGAAGGATTAGGGTTCTCAATCCTCTCCCCTCTCGGCAAACTGGATAGAGAAAACCATCCCTCGCCGGGGAGAGGCTCCCTCATAGGTCGATCTGAGCCCTCTTCCCCAGCAATAGTTCCAAGAGTCCTGTCAGTTGGCACAAGGTGATTGGGCCTATTCGACCTAGCTTCGACAAGTAACATTCTTACCATAGCAATTACACTCGAGATCCCTCTTGGGCCATTTTTCATGCCTCCCCGCCCTGTTGAGACTTATTTGAACAAGGCTTGGTGCCGAGCCAATCCTCAGGTTCTGTAAATACCAATATCAACGTCTTCGGAACGATGACGCCCCACCTTATGGAAAGCGCCCGAAACGCGGCCGCGTTAGGAACTCCCGCCGAACCTTCCGAACCGCCTACCCATTACCGCGCGCTGAAAGAAGCTATAGAGACCGTTAAAAATACTTAAGTGAACCTTTAGGTCATCTAAAGACGCTAACTAAAGTGGTTCCATATGCCGTCAAGGCTTGAAGCCATCATCGGAGTGCTCGATGAAATAGTCATTGTGGTAATCCTGATTGTGGCTATACTCTGGGGTCTTACGGCCATAGGACTTTTGAGCTTGAGCTCCGCCATAATAGTAGGCACTGTTGCGGGACTGGTCCTAGCATTCTTCGCCTACGTGATACTGAGACCTCAACTGCGGAAGCCTTTGCTCGGTCCTGAGGCTTCTATAGGCAAGAAGGGTAGAGCGCTTACAGAGCTTAGTCCCGAAGGCACTGTCTTAATAGATGGTGAATACTGGAGTGCGGTGAGCCTGGAGCCCGTTAGCGAGGGTGAAGAGGTTGGGGTGGTTGCGGTTAAGGGATTGAAGCTCACAGTGAAAGGGCTGAAACAAGAAGATCATACTTTATGATTTTTTTTTGACCTAGTTTGCGGTTTTATGTAAAGAACGTTTGGTCTAGTGAACACCGTTGCCAAAAAAAAATACATTGGTCTCAGAAAAAATTGTTCGTCTGAGTTATGGGTGACGATAGCGAGGTCCGAAATTAAGGTGTTTATACCAGAGCTACGCGTCTATAGGCCTCACCCATATTCTCATTCCTTCAAGCACTTGGGGTGGGATCTCTGCTGGTGAGCTGACAAGACAGAGGTTCCTCTCAACAGGCGCTGAACTATCGCTATTGAACTAACTCTTACAAGTGGTATAGAGCTCAAATATCTCAATATCATGGCATCCTAACATGTCACCAGCTATCTCGGTTGGCCTGATCGTGGTCGGATTGGTTGTGGGCGTGATGGTAGGGATCGGTGGTGTCTATGTAGGCATCATACCCGATCCAGAAGCTCAGGTACTCCAGGTTAAGCTTGAGAGTAGTATGCTAGAGTTGTCTGGCCTTGAGGACGATATTACCAGAATTGAGGCATCCCATGAAGCGGAAGTCGTTTCCAAGCAGGACGAGATTATCAGCCTTGAGACAAGAATGGAACGGCTCAATGATGAGATAGCCTCCAAGGATATCGTAATCGAGAATCTTGAGGCTGATAAACAATCGATCCAAATTAAGCTCGACCGTCTTACAATTGAAATAGACCAACATGAAGATCTTGAATTAGAGATCAGTTCACTTCAAGCTGAGATAGAAAGCTTGGGCAATCAGGTATCATTTATCGTTAGTCTACGAGAAAATCTCGAGGGCCAATTAGCTTCTAGGGGGAGAGATCTTACCGCCTTGAGACATGAATTTGACTTATTGCAGGAAGATTGGGATCTTTGGAAGAAGCACTCGGCACTCGCCCCTCAATCGAGATCTGATGTCGAATTTTGGAAAAGTATACCAGAGACAGGAGAATGGTTGATTGATAGGACTTCCATCCTTATCTCATTTCCAGACCCAAGTAACTGCCTTTCCGTAGGAGTATTTGTTGCTACAGAATCCATGAGACCTGCTATCGGTGGTGGCCATCAAGTGATAGAGACGACATGTTTTGACATCTCGGATCTGAGAGCAGGAGACATCATAAGTTACCGACATCCTTTGGGTATTATCACTCATCAAATTGTGGAGGTGAGGCCAGATGGGGTGATCACCAAGGGGATTAATCTTGAAGATGTCGATCCATCCTTGGTTGAGTGGGAAGATATACAAGCGCTGGTTGTTGCAATAATCTACTGATCGTCCTACCCGCCATCCTCTTGGACTCGAAATTAACGCGCGCGCGCTACACAGCCGCACTGGTCTTCAGCATAATCCATTACAAATCAACTGGCATATAGGACTCTTCGGAGCGCGCGTGTAGCTTCCAGTCACCATCTGAAACCGTTCTAGGTGTGTCCCGCCGAGCACTCACGATATCCACAACATATTTAGCATGCGTAAATTCGTTCGGTCTAATGAAGCGAGTTAATTCTAAACTGACCACGGTACGAATTCCGAGAGAACTTTATGATGTCGTTTCCGAAGATGCGAATAGCGAATCGGTTGGATTTAACACGGTCCTCACCAGGATACTAAGGAAATATGTAGAATGGGATAGACTGGCTTCAAAATTTGGCACCATAACCATCTCTAGAGAAGGTTTTGTCGGGTTCCTTGCGTTAGCCAATGACGAAGAGCTCGACAGACTAGGGTCATCTTTTGCAAAGCGGATAGTTGAGGGCTCGGAGTTCTGGTTTCAGGCTTCTCATCTTGGAAGCTGGCTCAGCCTTTTCAACCTCATGGCTAAACACGGAGGTCTTGGGGTGATTCGAGTCACTGGGTCTGGAAAAGAGAAGACTATTCATCTCCGACATGATCTGCAAATATCCGGGTCAAAGTTCTTTGCTGCCACAATCCGGGCACTCCTGCAGGGATCTGATCTCAAATTCAAAATTGAGGCGTCACAGAATGCAATTACAGTCAAACTATCCGGGGCGAAAAAGGGAAAGGGAATCTAATTGGAACTAGATCCCTTCGGGTAGACTAGGAGTCGAGCATTGTTACCGATCGCGGAATAGGTTTCCGGTCACCTCAGTTTTTGAATTGAACTCATTACGAGCTATCCGTCCGGCGAAACAAATTCACAAATCCGTCTGCCTATCGCACACGCGCTCACCCTATTGAACTAACTACGGCAAATCCACCCCTCGCTCCCATTCAATGACTCTAATAAGCGCGCGCTACTGCTACTACAACTACTACTGGCTTGCTCAGCACACTTATTTTTGGATGGAACAAGTTTTAAAGATCTGCAGAAGGCCTAGTATCCCTCCTTGTACCTAATTAGACTGGTAGTTTCGACTATCGAACTAATCGGTTCGCCTCACCTATTTCTTAAAAAAAATAGGTGGGAGACCGCAACTAGCAAGCCTTGTGTCTAGACTTTGGCTAGGACGGCCTTTACCACGTCTTCCGGAGTATTGTACGTTCCTTCCGGAAGTGTCTTTCCGAACCACTCTTTATCCTCAGAAGCTAGGTCTGACATATTACCGCACGCAGCTATCAATGCTTGGCTAGATGTAGGATATTGCGTATGATTCTTTATGTGGTCCAGTGAACTTTGTAGAGAACCCATAGGGGGAGGAAGACGGAGCCCTCTTTATAGATGTTTACCCAAGGCCGATAGCTAAATAGGCGGTGTCAATGAGATTCTATCTTGGATCCACAAACTCGATTTCTTTTCTTTTGGCGAATTCTGAACTCGACTCTATTCAACTTGCGACAGCATGACATCTACAGTCACAACGCGTCCCAGCGCATTGGCTGTGTGCATCATAATAGCATGGATAGCTCAGTGACCTGTACTCCTGCTGAAGCGCCATGATATTTCTCTAGTGCATACGAAAATAAACCTCTGTGAATTACAATCATTACAGCTCTAGCTCAAATTGTACAAATCTAGATCCCTAAGCCATCGCAGATCGGTGATTCGGAAGACCCTCGCGCGCCCGCGCCCGATTTCTTCATCTTGGGAGTTGGAAAGGAGGGTCCCAGAGCCACCCTACGGCTTGAATTATCGAAGAAACAAGATTCCTGAACCAATGGATCTTCACTTGGAAAATGTATTTAGGATGTCACATCTATGGCTTATTTATTGAATGTGAGTTTGAAAGATGCGGATCCGATATGAACAAGAGAAGGACATCATTTCTAACGTACTGACATCCTTGGGGGCGAACGATGAGGAGGCAAGAGTAAGTGCCGAAGTTCTTGCAGAGGGTGACGTGAGGGGGTTCACATCTCATGGCATCTCGCGACTATCTAACATGATTAGAAAGATAAAGTCCGGAAAGATAAAGACAAATGTCGCGATCAAGATAACAGAGAAGCTTCCTGCTGTGGCCTTGGTTGATGGGAATCACGGTCTAGGTCATCCCGTAGCGCTTGAGGCCATGAAGATATCCATTCAAAAAGCCAAATCATATGGGATATCCTCAGTGGGGATATACAATACCAGTCACTTTGGAATTGCAGGATATTACGTAGAACAGGCGATGAAAGAGAATCTCATCGGGATAGTAAGCTGCACCACTGATCCAATGGTGCATCCATTCGGTGGAGGTCAACGCCTCTTTGGGACAAATCCGATTGCCATTGGTATCCCGCATAAGAAGCATCCGATCTTACTAGACATGGCTACGAGCACCGCATCCGCTGGAAAGATCGGTGAATTTCGTAAGATGGGTAAGGAGATCCCGGCTGGATGGGGAGTTGATAAGAACGGTAATCCGACGACAATTCCAAAGGCGGCCCTCGCCGGGGCGCTATCACCCTTTGGAGGGTACAAAGGGAGCGGTCTATCGTTTATCATTGCCATACTAGCCGGGCCGCTCGTAAATGCGGAATATGGCAGCAGGGTTAAAGGAGACTATGAAATCGATAAGTATGCCACAAAAGGAGATTTCATGATAACTATCAATCCAGAGGCGTTTGTCTCAAGGAAGGATCTCGAGAAGCACATTGAGCACTTTATTGACGAATTAAAATCTTCACCCAACGCACTAGGAAGTGATGAAATTCTATATCCAGGTGAACGAGAATACAGGACCCGAAGAAACCAGTTAGAGACAGGCATTACCCTTCCAGACTGGATATGGGATGATGTAGAAGCTACAGCAAAGGAATTTGGATTAGAGAAGAATCTTCTCTTGACTTAAGCGTAATCTTCCTTCCTAACCATGTTAAGAACCGCATCCCCATCAAGAAACCTAATGACGTTATCGACAGCCGATAGAATCATTCTCTCCCAAACTATCTGGCTACCAGACGCTCCCGCAATCCAGGGAGTCCCAAGAAGATTGGGGTGCTTCAACATATTCTTATCATCCTTGAATTTCCATGGGTTCCACCACACGTCCAGTGCGACTCTGAAGTTGGGATTGGCTTTCAAATGCGTCTCAAGATCGCTTTTTTCAATAATTGGAGCTCTGGCCACGTTAACTAGTATGGCGTCTTCTTTCATTAGCTTCAACCTTTCCCCATCGATTATCCCCTTTGTGTATTTGTTTAGAGGGATTGAAATTACTAGGACATCGGAGTTCTTCATTAGCTGTGAGATATCGCCAAGTGTCCCGATGAACTCGGTGGGAAAATCAGATATTCCAGAAGAATTAATTGCAAAGACTCTCATTCCAAATGCCTGACCAAGCCTTGCTATCTGTTTCCCTATGGTGCCAAGGCCGAGGATGCCAAGAACTTTTCCTTCCAAGAGTATGGAACTCTTGGACTGATCGAAGGATCCCTTGCTCATATTCCTCTGATGGAGAATAAGATTCTTAGCTAAGGTAAGGATCAATGCAAAGGCATGTTCTGCGACGCTAACATAATTTGAACCGGCATTACTACACAGAATAACATTTTCTGGCGTCTGATCGAATGGCCAATTATCGATTCCAGCATGGGCGGATTGGATAAATTCTAAGGATCTCATTTTTTGAAGCATCTCAGCCTTGGGAGAAGACTCGAGAAGGATATCCACATTTGGAATTATCCGTTCGAATTCATCCCGCGACAAATTTCCTTTAAAGTAAACATCTGCTTTCCCCTGAAGTCTTGATAAGATAATTTTTTGTTTTTCTTGATCTAACTTTATGTTTACAAATACTATTTTCAATTCTGTGCTCTTAGGTCATTATCTGGGGTAAAAAAGATGAATAGCTATTCGACGAAGGATCTAGAGGGTCTTCGGGCGCGCGCGCGCTTTCCCTCTCGAAGAAGCATAGCGTCAAAAAAAGACGAACGTCTGGGGACATTTTAGCCATATTGTCCATGATGAGTTACAGATACTCTAACGATTAAATTCGGGAACTAACGGAAAGCCCCCTTCGACTTGAATCCTCATTTGTCATCGTCCACCTGTTATCTCTCATATTTAGATGGGAAATTACTGGTCGGAATTTGGCTCTCAGCTGCTCATGAGTTTCTGATGATATTTCCACTTTCACCTTTTCACCAAGAAGAATACGTAGATTCTGAACTAATTCGGCTACTGCGCTTCTTTGATTCTGTTCCTGGTTGAAGATCCTGAGTTTACATGATTCAGTACTTTCTTGGACTACCTGCCAGCGAGGCAAATCTGCCACTTGGTGTAGCGCCGAGAGAACGGCTAGAGGCGAAAGAAATCTATCGGATTCTATAGTCAGATGATCCTCTTGCCTTCCCTCCATACTCCTTAGGACTCGAGAACTTCTCCCACATTGACATTCTGAATCAGACCAAATTCCAACGTCTCCAACGTCATATCTTAATAGCGGCATCGCATCGTTCAGAAGGACGGTGACGACGATCTTTCCAGGTTCTCCAGGTGGAGAAGGTTTTCCATCATTCAATATCTCGACAATAAGAGAGTCTGAAACATGTAAGGCCCTTCGCTCACACTCGAATGCAATCTTGCCCACCTCTGAGACACTATATCGTTGGAAGGTCTTACAATGGAAAATTGTTTCGAGATACTTCCTAGTCGATTCATCCAGCACTTCGCCGCTTACCAACAATGCCTTCGGTCTTATTTCGGAAATTCCCGTTCTCGAAACGGTATCTGCGAGAATACGAAGGTATGAGGGGTTCGCCACTATGAGTTTAGGCCTGAACTCAATTATCTCTGGGATGATTTCATCGGCACTAGATCTAAAATGGATAGTCTTGGCGAATCGATCATGAATGGGGCCAATGATCCTAGCTGCAATTCCTATTGCCTCCTTTCTCCTAGGATTTGTTTTGGATTTTCCATCTTTTTCCCACGGCATCCCATAGACAATCCTCATTATCCTGTCGAAGGGACCAATCTCAAGAACTTTCCTGAGGGAAATATAATGTCCCTGGAGGTTATAGCCAGCAAGGTAGTCGTAGTATTTTTTGCTTCGATAGCAGACCATTGGATCTCCTGTTGTGCCTGATGAAGAGTGACGGATGCATTTCTTTGGATCTTCACCCATCCTCTCATGAACAGGCCTGGAGACGAAGTCTTCCTTGGTGCATATAGGAAATCTGCCAAGATCTTCGAGCCTATTGATGTCCTCGGGTTCTATACCCGCCCTTTCCATCCAATTCCTCCAGAATGTGGTATGGTCGTATGCGTGGCGAACAGCTCTTCTGAGCCTCTTCTCTTGCACTATCCTAAATTCATTTGGAGGAAGGCGATCGACCTTCGACGAGAACGCATACCAAATCATCCTGGAAAGCACTATTGTGTTCGAGGATCCGGGGATATCTCGACATATAACCAGCTGTGGAGATTCTCGATCGAAGTTCCATATAATAATTGTTTTCCTGCAGGGCCAGAGATATTTACATTAATCTTTCTTGAAAGGATTAGGATTTAGGAAAAGGATCCCAACGATGAGATCCTTTCAGGATCGTTCGATTCTGACCAAAGATTTCCATGGAAGAAAAAGGTTTTAGGAAGACATATTCCGAGATAATGTGTAATAATGTTTTTCTTCACTGGCCAACCAACTAACAGTGTGGGGTTTCACTTTTTAAGGTAACCAAGAGTCGCACTCTCCATTTTGTTGGACCACTATGAGGCGAATCAGTCTATTCCTCCTACTATGGATAGTATCAAGCTACTCTATCGGCTCCTTAGGAATCATGGAAGGATTCGCACAGACAAGGCCCTGGCAAAGGATGTCTCCGATGCCAACACCAAGGACCGAAGTGGTGGCAGCAGCGATAGGCGATACCATATACACCATAGGAGGTCTCGATTCGGACGGAGCAGCTCTCGACAAAGTAGAGGCCTACAATACCCTAACAGACACATGGACTGAGGTAGCCCCTCTCCCGATACGAGTTCACCACGCTGCAGCAGTCTCATACAAAGGAATGCTATATGTGATAGGAGGCTTTGCTGAGGGATTTGATCCTACGTCGACAGTTTTCATGTATAATCCAAAAACGGACTCTTGGTCTCGATCGGCCGATATGTCCATTGCCAGAGCGGCCCTGACTGCAGAAGTGATCGACGGCATAATATATGCAGTTGGAGGCGCAACCGAGGAAGCAATGAGACATATAATCCTTGGAACCAACGAGGCATATGATCCTGTAAGAAACAGCTGGGAAACCAAGGCTCCCATGCCGACACCCCGAGAGCATCTAGCATCGGGCATTGTTGCGGGTAAGATGTATGTCATAGCAGGGAGGACAACGGGTAATGTGGGTGGACCTGATACCAACCTGGCTATCAATGAAGAGTACAATCCCGTAACTGATACGTGGAGGACGAGGGCACCAATGCCCTCGAAGAGAGGAGGAATCGTTGGAAGCTTCACTGCAGAAGCTGTTTTTGTCTTTGGTGGTGAACAACGCTCTGGAACTTTTGGGAACAACGAACAATATTTTCCGGCAAACGACACCTGGAAGATTAGAGAAAAGCTTCCAACCCCAAGGCATGGGCTCGCTGCTGCAACAATCGGGAGGAGTATCTACGTAATTGGGGGAGGGCCAAGGCCAGCACTTACTGTTAGCGGTGCCAATGAGCGTTTTGATGTTGATACCGTGGAACCTCCAATTTTAGATCAGCCTGCAATAAGTGCATTATTAACAATCCTCGTTCCAGTCCTAGCCGTAGGAGTTGTGTCCATAATCATTGTCGCGTTGAAGCGCAAGACGACGTTATAGAACTGACGACGTTGACACGGGGATATTAGAGCCGAAAAAAAATGTTGGGAATCAATATCTCTTTTTCTGCAGGTTAATAACGATACACAAGGCGCGCGCGCCTTAGGAGCGCATTAAAGGAAAAAACTCAGAGGCAACCTAATAGCAAGTTAGGCCTCCCTCCCTTTTTTCCTAGCTATGGATTCACACCCGAACTCATAGAATCCTTGATTTTCACCAATCGGGATGGAGCTTGCTCTTGTAGATATGACTAGAATCGTAACGAGACCGGTTGAGCCGAGCATTAATAGACGTAGATTATCTCTATCGTAACTGTTGTGCCCGCTACGCTACTGTCGTTCCACAAGGTGACGTCGTATACTTGACCCGGAACTACCGGAATTACCAGACTGTTACCCAGTGTGTCAACGGCTGTAAAGAAACTTCCGCTAGGCGTGATGACTTCTATGAATACATTGCTCGTCGCACTATAGCTGATAAGCAGGTACCCTGCGTAAACAATTTCGTCGCTAAAAAGCCAAAATATGCCCTCGTCTGCGGGGATGTTCACAGTTTGGTCTGAGATGAGCATCTCTACGAGGTCCAGATTGACTATAGATTCTAGAAGGCTTATCTGACTCTGCAAGTCTGAGGTGCGGCCGTTTAGCGTAGAAATATCGTTATTCAACGAAGATACTTGGCTCTGGAGTGCTAATATCTGCTGGTTTAGGCTGCTGATCTGACTTTCCTTCTCCTGGATCTGGCCCTGGATTTGTGAAAGTTGGCTTTCTACGGCATCCTGCTCCACTTCCGCTTGCTGAACTCTGGAATTTGCAACATCTAATTGACCTTGAAGGTTTACCGCCTCCAGCCCCATTGAATCTCTTTCTGCTTGCAACTCTGTTACCAAAGCCTCCTTCGAGTCAAGGTCTTGTAGAAGCTCTTCTCGTCTAGTCTCTAAGTCACCTATTTCTGCCTGCTTTGCGGTAAGATCTTGTTCTAGGCTTTCTACATTATTCAAAAGCGTAGATGCATTGTCTTTGGCTCCTTCCAATTGAAGTTCTAGATCATGAAACTGTGCATTTGGAATAACGCCTATATATCCCACTCCGATACCAGATGCAAGACCTACGATCAGCCCCACTACTATCATTCCAACCTGATTTGTTATTA
>JACZWF010000026.1 GCA_022572285.1 Nitrososphaerota archaeon
TCCCAGGTTACAGTAGCTATCCTAAACAGGGCTGATTATCAAGAGCAACGACTGAACCTAACTAGGAAATTGGCCTTAACCTACAACAAGATATGCTATATCACAACGAACAAACCATACTTTACGATCGAGAGAGAGTTCGAGGAGTATGGCATTGACAAAAGAAAGTTTTCATTTTTGGATGCAACTCCAGCTGATGGTCAAGTTGACTCAGATATCCATGGAAGCACAATAATCATCGGTTCCCCAAGTAACCTTAATGATATCAGTATAGCTTTTTCACAGTTGCTGAAGGAAATAAGATTTGATTACGCCATATTCGATTCAGTAGAGACTTTGGGACTCTACCTGGATTGGAAGAATGTCGTCAGGTTCATACACACGTTGCTGTCAAAAATAAGGAAGACGTCTTCAAATATTGTATTCTTGACATCTGGCGCAGAAGAAATTTCGAAAGAGTTGTATGTGTTTGCAGATAAGGTAATTAATATGACGGACTCCTACATGGTTAGAGTTATAGAAGAGGCCGTAAATTAGTCAAGTACAATCAGTGCACTCTCGTGTCCCCGATGCACTTCTCTAGGTGTGGATTTGGCTTCATGGTGGGAGGACTTTCAGTTGGCTCTTATTTGGCCTTTCAGGACGTTGATAAATAATTCCAGTCTGGCCGATCCACATCATTCGCTAGAAAATATAAATCTAGCCACAGATTATTGGGTAACTTTAGACTACGGTGGGTTTATGAATGCTCCCTGAACCTGTCCTGCACCGTCAGGGACAGTTTCTAGAAGAGCCTCTATTTCCCCCTCAGTTTCATCACCATAAATGATCAATATCTTATCCAATGTTTGAACGATATAGTTTGCAGGATTATCGATTCTCACACCATTTGCATATACCTTAAGTTCCCTACCGCCTCCGTTCTCATAGAGCCCGCCGCCCTGAATCGAGATGGATGTAGATGTAAGGCGCATTCCAAGTGTCTGCACGAAGAATCCGAGATTAAGATTAATCGCATGCATGTGGATGACCTCGCCATCACCTCCTTCTAGATGGACATAATTACTCCTTACCTGAAACTGGTCTTGAGAGAAGTCAATTCTCTCGTCGTTTATGTATACGATAAAATCGGCATGATCGTGGGTAGAATTAAGAGGACCGATACTTGGACCAGAGAGAAATCCTGAGATTGCAACATACGATCCTCCGGCAATTACTGCTATAATAACTCCAAATATCCCAACTCTCTTAATGAGTTTACTCCTTGCCTCCGCGTGTCTCTTCCCCTTTCTGCGTTCCTCTTTGGCTCGTTTACGCCTTCGTTTCTCCTCTTCCGCGCCCACTCCCAAGACTTTGGAGGAGTGAAATATAAACACCCTCAGTGATTGGAAAGAAGATTCCCTAGCGGGGAGGGATCTTTACAGAATATGTCTTGATATCGGGAACGCTACCCTCATCATAAACTACCCGAAAGATGAGCTGAGATCTGTCCTGGAGAGCATTATTCACCTCAATCAATGTTATGTTCATAGTAACGGTGAAGCTAAGAGATATTGTCTTTCCTGCTTCTAGTTCTTCTACCAACACCCTCTCGCCCATTATTTCAACTTTCGAGTCCCCAAAGGTCTTCTCCGTTGATAGAAACTTGTACCAGTCCGTCGACTCTGGTGTATGTTCCAGTGTTATCTCTAGATTGCTTGCGCTATCCATCCCGAGGTTGGCTATCCTGACCACAAATGTATCTTTGAGCAGTCCCGATTCAGGCCGCCTAAACGCTCTGTATTCGAAGTTTACGTCATCAGTTTCTCCGCTTGTTAGAGAGTCGACAGTTACAATCACCGCTTGCTCTGACCTGATGAGCTGAGGGTAGATGAACCCCGTACCTCCAACAGCAAAGACTAGAAGGGATGAAAGGACTACGATTGTTGCGGTACTAGCCAAAACGATTCGGAACTAGAGAGTTAATTCACCTTAAGAATTTTACACTCCAGAAATAATTCTTAGCGAATATATGAATGTGCAAGAGGGAGAGAAGTTTATTGTACGATCTTGATTGCTTGGACCGGACACTGAACCTCACAGGCCATGCAGAAGATACAATCGGCTTCTCTCATGGGGTCTGCTTTCCTCTCCGCAATTAGAGGAGGTAGATCGGGATAGCTCTTGTGTGGATTTGTGCCAGGGGTATCGAACCAATCAAAGACGTTTGTGGGGCAGACATCTATACAGACTCCGTCAGCTATGCAGATATCAAAATCTACGGCTACGACCTTCCCATGGATTCCTAGGGTCTCGGGGGCTTCTATCGGTCCGAAGACGGCATGTCCCTCATGGTCCTCCACTGTTTGCCTATTCTTCGCAAAGTCTGGGTCTATTGCAGGCATCTCAACCAACTACCTCGTCCTCAATTATACCTATTAACGTGACGCATGTGTAGTACATGCTAGCATGCACTAGTAAATAGTCTACATTACCGCTTTACGCGAAAGTCCTATAAGCACGTATTAGTATATACTTTCTAGATGAAAGAGGCTCGTAAAATCCAGAAGGCTGGGAACTCAAGCCTAGCGATCTCTCTTCCACGTAATTGGGTAAAGGAGAGAGGAGTAACCTCAGGCGATCTACTGATGGTCTCTGAGGACTCTGGGGGCTTTCTAAAGATCTCGCTTCCTACGGATAAGAAACATAGCACAAAGTGTTTGATTAACGCAGACGTCTGTAGAGATGAGGGCCTTCTCGAGAGGATCATAGTGGGGTGTTATCTGCTTGGGTATGACACGATGCGCATAACCTCTGAAAGGGAGCTGAGTCATTTGCAGCTAGAGGAGATTAGAGGCGTAACCAAGAGCCTACCCGGCCTCGAGATTCTGGAACAAACTGTACGTCGGATCGTTGTAAGATGCTTTGTTGATCCATCTAGGATTCCTGTTGATGAGCTAATCAGAAAACTCCATGTCATGATAACTACAATGTTAAATGAGGTCTTAGACGCTGTTATGGGTAAGAAACCGGAGCTCGCTAGGCAAGCTCTACACTTGGGGGATGAAGTAAATCAGATATACAATCTGCTCGTGAGGCAGCTCCTTCTTTCATTCAGAGAGAGGGACCTTGTAGAGGAGATTGGAATTGAATCGCCTACGGGTGCGGTCGGACAGAGGTTGATCGCCAAAGCACTGGAGGAGATTGGAGATCTAATAGAAGAGATAGCAAGGACGGCTTTGGAGCTCGGTAGTACGGGGCGTGGAATATCGAAACCGCTCTTAACCAAGATTAAGAGTGTCGGAACTTCGATTCAAACTATCTTTGGCAAGACGATGAAAGCTGTCTTTTCTAAGGATATCAAACTAGCTAACGAGAACCTCTCCTCCCTCAAAGCCTTTGGACATCAGATTAAGAACGTCGAGAGTGATTTGGAGAAGGGCAGTGATCCAGACTTTTCCCTAATCATGTCCATTCTAGTAAATCTGGAAAAGGTGCTGGGCTACTGCAGGATAATCGGTGAGACTACAATAAACATGAGGTTGACCGAATCCAGCGATATATGTACAATAGAGAGGAGTAATACCTCCTTTTAATGGCCGATTCTTAGTGAGCATCGTGACTGAAACCAGATCAATGGGAGCTCTTTCTAGGATCCTTGGCACTATTGTAGTAGCAGGCTTCCTAACGATATCTGGTATTGGTGGGTACCTTCTTACCATTAATCAGGGCTTGAGGCGAAGAGATGAGGTCCCCTCAGATCAAGAAGATGTCCCCAGACGTGAGGATGGGCGAGTTGAGCGACCATCGATTCTCCGGGAACCGAAGGAATTCAGAGTACTCACCGTAAGCAAACTCGAGTTTAGACCAGATATCATACAGATTAGATCTGGAGATACCGTGATTTGGGAGAATCCTGACGGAGAGGTGCACACAGTGTCAGCAGCAAACTTTACAGCTGGTGGAGAGCTCTTCTTCAACGAATTATTAGAACCACAGGAGAGTTTCAGGTTTACCTTCAGAGCCCGGAACATACTTCTATTCATGTTCAATAAAATATCATGGAATGCATGGAATCATTAGAGTCCAAGAGTGACGGTGCGAAGATTCATCATATACTCTCTTTGGAAGTGAGCTTACCTGAACTCTGAGAACGAGTAGTGAGAGACTCTCATGGGGGGAGTGATGAAAGGGGATGGGGGTACAGGAACAAGATGGCTAACTAGAGATCTCAAGTTTGTGCTCTCGGCATGGAGCCTGAGGAGCATTGTCCTAGGCTACATGAACATAGCCTATGGGATCTACTTGAGTAAGGTAGGGCTTGACTTTATCATGATCGGAATCATTCTAACCAGCTTCTCTCTCATAAACACGTTCCTCATGGCACTTGTTGCCTTTTTTGCGAACAAATACGGGAAAAGGAAACTCTTCATTGTCCTGGGGATAGTCACGGCGTTGGCATCGCTCGTACTTGTCTTTGCCGAGAACCCGTTCGTCATAGTAGCCATTAGCTTAGCGGGAATGACCACAGTGGGGGCAGGTGGAGCCATAGGTGGAGGCGGAGGACCATTTAATGTTCTTCAAGATGCAATGCTTGCTGATAATTCGAGTCCTAAGAGTAGGAATACGGTCTTTGTGGTTAACTCGGTCATCAGCTCATTGGGCTCCGCCGGCGGGGCCCTGCTGGTAGGACTTCCTCCCATAGTAGCATTACTTTTTGGCTTAAGCGATGTACGCTCTTTCGCCCCTCTTTTCGCAATAGCCTCAGCCCTTTCCTTTCTAATGATTGTCATGATTTCGAGGGTCCCCGAGAGGCCAGTCGAAAAGAAGGCAGTCGAGAGACCAGAAGTTGAGAAACGACTCGAAAAGAGATCGGGGAGAATTATTCGACGGTACTCTCTCCTTCAAGCCGCAGACGGATTTGGTACTTCTCTAGTAATTGGGAACATCTTATCGTTATGGTTCATTGCTAGATTTGGAGCCGCCGAAGGACAAATAGCTATAATATTCTCCCTCGCAAATTTGATCGGAGCGGTTTCCTACATTTTTGGAGGAAAGATTGCGAATAGGATCGGTGCTGTTAGAGCTGTCCTCTTCACGCATCTCCCTACAAATATTCTCTTACTCGCGATCCCATTCATGCCGACCCTCACAGTTGCGACAGCCATCTTTCTGATCAGGAGTTCATTTGACAAAATGGATATACCGATACGCACATCATATATCATGGGAGTAGTTCGAACTCAAGATAGGGTGTTAGCATCGGGAACTTCAGGTATCGCTAGACGAGCACCATCGTCCTTTGGGGCAGCAGCTACAGGTTTTCTTATAGAGACATCAACTTTCGCCGTCCCATTCATCGCCTCTTCCATATTGCAGTCGATAAATGATATCGGGTTCTATCTGATGTTCAGAAAGATCAGGCCTCCGGAAGAGCGCGAGCGGTTTAGATCATCGAAAACGCTCTAAAAAGGCCCGAGCTCCTGTTTTGAACATATGTCCAATAATTAGGACATCACCAATATATACAGCTACTCTTCGAGCATACGAATAGACAGGTGTCATGTATCAGTGACGGGTAAATTGCTTGCCATGCTTCTCGCGCTAATCTTCTTAGGGGTTCTGACACTCATAAAGCCGGCTTATGCAGCAGATCCATCTGGGTTCCAGACGCTCTTAGATGATCCTAATGCTCCTGTGAACTTTGTCTGGGTTCTACTCTCAGCAGCTCTTGTGTTCCTGATGCAAGGTGGATTCGCAATGCTCGAAGGAGGGTTGGTCCGAGTTAAAAACGTAGGAAACATCATGATGAAGAACCTGATGGACTTCTCCGCTGCTAGCATGGGCTATTGGCTCATCGGGTTCGCATTGATGTTTGGGACTGATATGTTTGGTCTCTTCGGAACAGATGGATTCCTTCTTCTTGGTGAGAGTTATGACGTCAACGTTTACCTGCTCTGGATGTTCCAGGTCGTATTTGCAGGCACAGCAGCAACCATTGTTTCAGGAGCAATGGCAGAGAGGACCAGATTCAAGACTTACATGGTATTCTCCTTTCTAATTAGCACCTTCATCTACTCTATCTATGGGCACTGGGTCTGGGGAGGCGGATGGCTTAGCCAACTTGGGGTGACCCTTGGCCTTGGTTTGGGTCACCTTGACTTCGCCGGCTCAGGAGTTGTTCACATGGTTGGAGGAGCAGCTGCACTTGCAGGCGCAATGGTATTGGGTCCAAGGATCGGCAAGTATGATGCTAACGGCAAACCACGAGCGATACCAGGACACAGCGTTTCGATGGCAATCCTAGGAGTATTCTTGCTCTGGTTCGGCTGGTTCGGCTTTAATGCTGGTAGCACTCTTGCGGCTACCGAGCTAAGAATAGCGGTAATCGCGGTGAACACAAGTTTGGCTGCTGCAGCAGGTGCGCTGACTGCAGCTCTCTACACTTGGTGGAAACATGGACAACCCGATGTTACAATGTCAGGTAATGGTGCCATTGCTGGATTGGTAGCTATTACTGCTCCTTGTGCTTGGGTTGAGTCATGGGCAGCTGTGATCATAGGCTTAGTTGCAGGAGTGATTGTGGTAGTAAGTGTCAGGTTCATAGAGAATAGAGGCGTCGACGATCCAATAGGAGCAATTTCAGCTCACTTGGTCAATGGGGCTTGGGGACTCATAAGTCTCGGAATCTTTGCGGACGGAACTTATGGAAACTATACGTCTGAGGCTCCGTTCGTAGTGGGGATCCTGTACGACCCAATAGTCGGGGCGGGTCAGCTGGGAGCTCAATTAATTGGCGTGGCCGCGGCATTCTTGTGGACTTTCACTACCGCGTACATCATGTTCAAAGTCCTAGACAAGCTCATGGGCCTCAGGGTCACGAAGGAGGAAGAGATTGCTGGCCTTGATGTCTTTGAACACGGAATCACTATCTATCCCTCAATGAGTCTGTTGAGGGAGACTCCGGCAATCACAGCCCCCGGAAAAACAACCGGTGGATCCTCCATCTCCATCTCACATCCAAGCGAGAAGAACCAATCGGATGATCATTTTCGATTGAAGTAGAAAGAGACGAACAATAGCCGATGAAGAGGCTTGAAGCCACCTTCTCAAGGGGGAAGGTTACAACTGTTGTAACAGCACTTCAGTCTCATCCTATTATAGCTATGTCGATCTGGGAGGTCAATGATAGAGTGCAATCGGGCATCAAGAAGATGTGGAGAGGTCTGGAGTACGAAGAAAGCTTTCGAAAGGGCGCCCACCTCACACTGCTGGTCGAAGATGAGTTTGCAGACACGGTAGTAGAGACTATTCAAAAAGCGATATCAATGGACGAAGATGAATCTGGAATCATAGTCTTGTCCAAAGTTGACAAGTTAATTAGAATCGGAGCTCTCGCTGATTAATAGACCAAATCTAGTTCCAAGAGAACGAAGGTATAATTCACTCCCTGAGCCTCCCGATATAGAATGGATAGGTCCGAGAAATTTGGCGATCTAAACCAGAGAATTCAATCGTGTAGACGATGTTCTCGACTTGTAGAGTATAGGGAGAAAATTGCGTTAGAAAAAGTAAGGCGATTCTCTGATCAGGAATATTGGGGTAAGCCATTACCAGGATTTGGGGATCAGAATGCTCGACTACTGATTATTGGCCTCGCTCCAGCCGCCCATGGAGGTAACAGGACAGGAAGAATGTTTACAGGAGATAGCTCAGGTGACTGGTTGATTAAAGCTCTTTACCAATTTGGATATTCGAATCATCCGAATAGCGAATCATTGGATGATGGTCTAGTATTGAACGATGTGTACATAACCGCTGTAGGAAGGTGTGCCCCTCCGGCGAATAAGCTATTGCGCACAGAGATAGCAAACTGTTCAGAATACCTCCTCGAAGAGTTAGAACTCATTGCTGGTGCCAGAGTAATCCTGACCCTGGGAAAGGTCGCATTCGATTCGTATCTTAGAATGAATCATAAGAACGCTGGAAAAGTCTTCAAGTTCAGCCATGGCGCACGCCATAATCTGGAAAATGTAACACTGGTTGCATCTTATCACCCTAGCAGGCAGAATACTCAGACTGGCAGGCTTACATGGGTAATGTGGACTCGAGTCTTCGAGATGGTGAGGATCCTTCTCGATAAAGAATGATAAGGATGATAATATTCGGAAATAACGTATATCGAGATCATTTTTATACGTCCATGCCCCTCCCAGTTTTCGGTGCAAAAGAGCACTAGGAGATGAAATATACGAGTTACGGAGGCGGAGGCGGATTTCGACGTCCCTATGGCGGTGGCGGTATCAGATCAAACGCACCCAAGCCAGTAGAAGTTGGAAAGGAATACAATGTCACCATCACAGAAACCAGTAGACGGGGCGACGGAGTGGCAAAGATTGACGGTTTCGTCATCTTTGTCGTTGGAGGCCAACGTGGGGAGCAGGCTAGAATAAAGATCACCCAAGTAGGTCCCAGATTCGCTAATGGAGAAAAAATAGAGGCTTCTGAGGAGCCAAAAACCGAAACTGCAGAGACTAAAACAACTTCAACTGAAAGTACAACAACTGAAAGTACAACAACTGAAAGTTGAGTTGAATTGGTCGATGACAGGCATGTGAGTGTCTGTCGGTTGCGGATGAACGGAACCATATACGAAGAATAGACCGGTGGTCGATTATCATCTGTCTATCTTCATTCTTTTTGATTATGATTGGGATGGTAGGTACTGAACTTGGCTTGGATCGAATGTCTTAGACAGAAGGTTCTACACCAATAATTCGGACGATTACTTCTTCTCCTGTTATCCCACAAAGAATCTCATCCGCGGTCATAGATACAACTTCACGAGAATTCCCGCTGACTAGAAATCTCTCTGATGATAGAGCTTCTCCTCTCGCCACCATCTCCACAACCGCATAAGCTTCTGCACTACCAGTATTGATCAACGTGAATTCTATTTTGGAGGTCGCCCCAAGTTCGTCAGGTGCAAAATCAAACACTCCACCAGGTGTTACTCTGAAACACGTCAAGTTCCCGGTATTAATTCCCGCTTCGCCAACTTCAATAACAGACATTCCAGGACGTGCTCCTTCCAGAGCCACAAGACGTACGAAGATGACATCTTTACTAATTAGGCAGCTAATAGCTAATCCACTCAATGATTTAGCCTCAGTACTCTTGGCCTCGACAAAAAACTTTGTCCGTTCAATAATATCTATATTTGATCTAGCCTCAGTCACTCCACCTATAACAAGCTCAACAGTCGCGAAACCATCGCTATCGCCAGAATTTCTCAGTGTGAAGTCTACAGTAAAACGGTGAGGGTCACGTTCACATCTCCGATCTGCGATCAACGTTACTTCGTCGGTTTCTATTGATATCGATGGCAGAGATACTGCAAAATTACCAATTTGAGTCTGGCTTATTAATAGGAAACCGAATCCAATCGCTGAGATCGCGATAATCAGCGCTACGGCTACTCGCTTGAGCATCTATGCGAAAAGATTCCTAGTCTCTTATTAATTTGCCCGAATTACACTAATAAGAAGCATTTTGAGCTGATTTGACCACGTGGCAGAATAACGTCCGCTCTTTAAAGAAAGGCCAATAACAAAGCTTCCCGCATTTATGAGACCCCCCTTCATCTTTGCGCTTTTGCTTATTGTGTAGGAATTTCTGTTTCTGCTCTCAGCCGGCTTGATTGCAAAGTAATTGGAGGATTCGTCATAAAGAAGGGAAACATATCTACCAAAGTGTTGGAGGTGCTCCCCACCTATTATAATAAATCCATTTCTCGTTATGCTGACACCATTTCCTATTGAGGAGACATAACCTCCCACTTCCTTCGTCCAGACCTTGAACTTGTTGACATCACGTTCGTAGGCTAATTCCATTCCTTTCGGTTCTGGCAGACCGCCTGCAAATATTTATGCCTTATCATAATATCATTATAGGTATGACGAGTATTATGATAATATGATGAACATGTGTCTAATAGAAGATCTACACCATTTCCTTCCTTGAAAAAAGTCTCAGAGAAACTGCAAGACCAAACAACATGTAAAGCAGCAAGAGTCCGATGCTTAGGTTAAGCTCGGGTACGTAGTTCGTTATGGAAAGTCCCTCACTACCAGGGGCTAGAAAGACGGGTATGTTGAATACGAAATCGCTGGGATATGGTGTGATAAGTATGTTCCACATCATGCTACTTACAAATGTAGCACTAAACCAGGGTTTGACTTGCGCAAGAGTGAGGCCAAAATCGAAAATTGGAAGTATTAAGAAGAATAGCAAAAAAGTGAGGACGGTGGACCCTGTTGACCCTCTCATTATTGAGCTAATAAAGAACGCCAGTGCCAGTAACGAGAGAGCATAAAGACCTGCAACAGATAAGGAGTAAAAGAGCTGAATCGGCACGTCTAAGTAGAAGCCAAAGCTTGCAATTCCTATAATACCATAAAACACCAGGATCATGATGAAGGTAGCTATGGCAGACGCTAAATATTTTCCGAAGAATATTCCAGCTCTTGTTACTGGATTGGGGAAGAGGAGGTAGGCGGTCTTATGCTGAAACTCAGATACTAGAGTATCTGCACCAAATAAGGTTACACCTATTACTATCAAGATATCCATGAAACTTACGAACTGGATCAAAAAGTCTGAAATGTTGACAGGGTTCTCCAACCCTACTAATAGCGGAATTAGTAATATCAGTAAGGGAACGACAGTTGCGAGAATTATCGCCGCTAGCAGCCTCCTACTTCTCAGATATTTGAGAAGTTCATACCTGGTTACTGTAAGCAGCTGACGTGGTCGGCTTATCTTATTCGATTCAGGCATTTGTGTCACCGGACTGATTCTCGAATCATCTTCATGTAGACTGCTTCTAGATCTCCTTGAAGCGTCTTGAATGAGTAGATCTTTAGGTCCTGATTTACAATTCTCTTGAGAAGAAGAACGACGTCATCAAAACTTCCCTTATAACTTATCCTCAAAGTTGTAGGATCAACCTGTGTGAGGCTCTCTATTCCTCCCATCCTCTTCACCAGAGCAATCTGCTCGGGAGGAGGGGGCTTGACGAGTTTCATCTCGATATCCACAGAGTCTGATTTCTCGAATAGACTCTCAACGGTATTACTAAGGATCAAACGACCCTTGTCGATTAATGCGACCGAGTCACAAATTTCTTGGACCTCCCTTATCAAATGGGAGCTCATGAATATCGTCTTCCCCTCTTTCTTGAGTGACCGAAAGATCTCTCTAACTTCTACCATTCCTCTAGGATCGAGTCCTATCGTGGGTTCGTCAAGAATGAGGATCTGCGGATCATGAAGAAGTGCTTGAGCAAGAGCTAATCGTTGTTTCATGCCTCTTGAGAAAGTGGCAATCCTTTTTTTCTTCCAATTGTCCAAGCCGACTAACTTTAGACATCGAGAGGAATTGTCTTCGATCTCAGGATTCTTCAGCCCCCTCAATTTACCAAAGTAGCTCAAGATCTCATTAGGAGTCATGTAGTTGTAGAATTCTGGAGTCTCAACGACAGCTCCCACATTAATGAGAGCAGTCTCAGGCTCTTTAGTGACATCCTGATCAAAGAAGTACGCCTTCCCGGAAGTTGGCTTGATAAGCGAGGTCAAAATCTTAATTGTTGTAGTCTTGCCTGCACCATTAGGACCCAAATATCCATAGACAGTGCCACTTTCGACTTTTAGATCGAGGTTATCAAGTGCCAAAAGTCCTTTGTAACTCTTCGTGAGTTTCTCGATTGTAATTGCGGCAGGCAATGACAATCATAAAATCATATAGCATTAATAACTATAAGGTGAAGCGAAGACACTCTCTAGTCCAGGAATACAAAACGAATGTTCTTCTTAGTTCTTTGATCAGT
>JACZWF010000189.1 GCA_022572285.1 Nitrososphaerota archaeon
ACGATAGGACACAGTCCGCTTGCCCCAACCGTTCTTCTCAATATCGTCGGCGATGGCCTCGGTACCTTCCTCGTCGGTCATACCCTCGTAGCGGGCCGAATTGGTCATGAACCCATCGCCCAGGTAAGCTTCGGTCAGTTCGCTGCCGTCCCAAGATAAAGGCGCAACCACGATGCGGACGGGCAGGCCGTACTTTCTGGCCAAGACGACTTGAAAAACATCTCCAGCCATCACATACTCTTTTCCGGTTTCTACCATTTCCTCGTATCTATCCCTACTAAGATTTGGGGTTGGCTCGGTGTAATCCAATTCACTATTTACTTCGCCTCGGGTTTCGAAAATTTTCCTTACATCTGCAAGCTTATCCTTCCTTGAATAGTAGTAATAGACTTCTCTCTGGAAATGGTCGAATACCAAACCCTCATCATAGAGCCCGAACCGGTAATCCGGGAACGGAGAATTGACTGGTGTGTTGATTGAGTGAAGATCCTCCCAGTACCTAACGGCATCATAGCCTATAAACCCAACAAAGCCTCCAACCAATCTAGTCTGGATGTTGCTGGAGAAGTTCTCATGAAGTAACCTTCTGAGCTCTTCAAAGATTGCCCCTCGATCTCTCAGGACATGGGATTCAATGTCGTCCAAACTCCTAATCTCGATTCTACTGTTTACAAGTGAAATCGTGATCCGAGGATTGAAACCAATGAAGGAATACTCGGCAAGTTTCCGCGGTCCGATTGCCGATTCTAGGATGTACGCGTCGTCATAATGTCTGGACAGTTTAGAAAAAAGATCAAAGGGTGTCCCTTCCACTCTGATTCTCTTGAATTTCACTTCATCTAGTTCACTATTGAAGATTGGACACCCACTTTTCTATGGTCAATAGTGCTGCAATACGTCGCTATTAAAGTATATTTATACATATATGTACATGTATTCTGACCCTAGAATCCTAGGAGTAGTGCTGATGATTCGAGCTTTCCGGGCTTGACAAATATTGTGTGAGAATAACGCCACGGAAAAGAAAAACCGAGAAAGGTTTTAAGCTACTTCGACTTCCGTTAGGTGGGCGAGCATAGATGAACCCAATAGCACGAAGTTCCCTATTCTGATTGTGGGAGAGATGAGTTCATGTCAAAACCGTATTTTGTAAAGTTCGAGACTCCTCGAGAGCTGGTCGATGCTAGCTATGAGGCATTGAGGCAGGCGAAGCAGACGGGAAAGATAAAGAAGGGTACTAACGAGGCCACAAAAGCGATAGAGCGAGGAATTGCAAAGCTCGTAGTGATTTCAGAGGATGTCGACCCGCCAGAGGTTGTGGCGCATCTACCTTTGTTGTGTGATGAGATGAAGATCCCTTACATCTTCGTTCCCAACAAACTCCAGATTGGTAATGCCATAGGGATCGATGTCGGTGCAGGAGCTGCTTGTATTGTAGAATCGGGAGAGGCTCAGGGGATGGTTGATCAGATTGTCCAATCGCTTTCAAAGCTCGTAGAGAAGAAAGATAGTACTAAGTAAAGGCGGGGATAAGGGGAAAGATGAGCAAGACCGCGGAGGAACAGAAGATCCCATCGGAAGTTATTCAGCTTGTTGGGAGAACCGGATCGTCAGGTCAGATTACCCAGGTACGGGTGAAAGTGCTAGACGGGAAAGACAGAGGAAGGATACTAACTAGAAACGTAAAAGGTCCCGTACGAGTCGGCGATATCCTTGTCCTGAGAGAGACCGAGAGAGAGGCTAGGAAAATACGATAACCCTGAGGCTATGAGAATTAATGCTATCCCTGAAAACCTGTTCTTTCTGCGGTGGATCGGTAAACCTCGGAGAGGGTACGCTACTTGTAAGAAATGATGGATCAATAAACTGGTACTGTTCTTCCAAATGTCGTAAGAACTCGATCTCTCTAAAGAGAGATCCGAGGCGGTTCAAATGGACAACTATAACAAGGCAGGCAAGAGAGAGGAGGAAGAAGAAGAAGGCCGGCCGCCGAGATGGATAGAACACTCATAGTAATAAAACCTGATGGGGTTCGCAGAAACCTCATAGGCCGTATCGTCGAACGGTTTGAGGATCGAGGATTCAGAATCGTGAACCTTCGGATGCTGGATATGCGCAGGGAGACAGCCGAAGAGTTCTACTCTCCTCACAAGGATAAGGCCTTCTACCCAGATCTGATTGAATTCATTACTTCGGGACCAGTAGTTGCAATCATAGTTGAAGGAACATCCGCCGTTCAGGTTATTCGAAGAATGATAGGGCCCACAAATTCATTGGAGGCCCCTGGAGGAACAGTGAGGGGAGATCTTGGTTTAGCCACAACCGAAAATGTAGTCCATGCCTCTGATTCTATCGAGAGTTTTGAGCGGGAAGCCAAAATTCTGAGTCTGACAGAAGAGTTACCACTTTGAGTATTCACTAGCCTTTTAAATCGTCTTATAGAAACAATATCGGTCTCCCTACCGATAGAGGTGAACACGAACTTGTCAAATTCCCGACTAAGGCAACCAATTGTGGTAGTACTGGGACATGTAGATTCTGGTAAGACTTCTCTTCTAGACAAGGTTCGAGGAACCGCAGTTCAGTCAAGAGAGGTGGGAGGAATAACACAGCATATCGGAGCTAGTTTCTTCCCAGTAGAGACACTTCAGAAGATCTGTGGATCGCTTCTCGATAAGCTCGGTGGAACTGTCAAAATTCCAGGGCTCCTTGTGATAGATACCCCAGGACATGAGATCTTTTCTAATTTGCGAAGCAGAGGAGGTTCTGCTGCGGACATCTCTATCGTCGTCGTCGATGCGATGAAAGGTTTCGAGATGCAGACATATGAAAGCCTTGGTATCCTAAAGAAGAGGAAAGTTCCCTTCTTAATCGCCCTGAACAAGCTAGATACCATTCCTGGGTGGACTAAAATCTCAGGTGGATTCACTTCGTCATTAAAAAAACGGGACCGGTCGGTGCTAGATGAGCTAGACAATAGAATCTATATTGTGGTTGGAGCGTTGTCTCGTGAGGGCATGAATTCTGAAGCTTTCTTCCGTGTGAAAGATCCAGCCAGAGAAGTCAGCATAGTGCCCGTGAGCGCCAAGACCGGAGAGGGCATCCCGGAACTTCTATCA
>JACZWF010000190.1 GCA_022572285.1 Nitrososphaerota archaeon
TCCTGGCCCGTATGATACAGGCTTCATTTTTGACAGGTTCATTGATATGATGAGGAAGACGGCGGTCTGATGTCAAAATTAGAGACCATCAAGAAGGTGCTTGTGCTAGGAAGTGGAGCTATCAAAATAGGGGAGGCAGGAGAATTTGACTATTCCGGAAGTCAGGCCCTCAAAGCACTCAAAGAGGAGGAAATATACTCCGTTCTCCTCAACCCAAATATTGCAACCATCCAGACTGATAAGCAGATTTCGTCAAAAGTCCATCTCCTGCCGATCACTCCAGAATTTGCTGAAGAAGTCATTAAGATAGATCGACCTGATGGAATACTCCTTAGTTTCGGAGGTCAGACTGCACTAAATTGTGGAGTCCAGCTGGCCAAGAGAGGAATCCTCGACAAGTATGGTGTAAAGGTGTTGGGCACTCCAATTCGTGGCATAGAGATTACTGAAGATCGCGATTTGTTTAAGCAAACCATGAAGAAGGTAGGTATACCGACTGCAAAAAGTCAGGCTGGCTACTCGGTCGAGGAGGCAAGGGAAATTGCAAGCGGAATAGAATATCCGGTCATGGTTAGGGCCGCGTATACACTCGGAGGAAGGGGTGGCGGAGTTGCCCATAATGAGATCGAGCTAGACGAAATTGTGCTCAAGGGACTTGCACATAGCCTGACCCAGCAAGTCTTGATTGAAGAATATCTTGGAGGATGGAAGCAGGTGGAATATGAAGTAATGAGGGATATCAGAGGAAATGGAGTCACCGTCTGCAATATGGAAAATATCTTGGGAATGAGGGTTCATACTGGGGATAACATCGTAGTGGCTCCATCACAGACCCTTAACAATAGAGAGTATCATCTGTTAAGAACCGTATCTCTAGCCGCAGCCAGGGCGTGTGGAATTGTCGGAGAGTGCAACGTCCAATTTGCTCTCAATCCATCATCTGACTCATACAAAGTGATTGAAATTAACGCAAGACTATCAAGATCTTCTGCCTTGGCTTCCAAAGCTACAGGTTACCCACTGGCATATCTTGCCACTAAGCTAGCTCTAGGATACAGACTTAGTGAACTTACAAACAAGGTTACCGGGGTAACTACCGCTTGTTTTGAGCCATCCCTCGACTATGTCGTTGTTAAGATGCCTAGATGGGACCTAAAGAAATTCGCGCGCGTGTCTCGAAGAATCGGGACGCAGATGAAATCGGTGGGCGAGGTCATGGCAATTGGGAGAACGTTTGAAGAGGCCATTCAGAAAGCGGCTCGAATGATAGATATCGGGAGGCCTGGAGTAAATAATCCATCAGACCAGGAGGCGCATCTGTCTCTCGAAACCCTCGAAACAAGGCTAACTCATCCTGACGATGAGATAATCTTCACAATCATCAAGGCACTAAGATTTGGCATGTCCGTGGAGGAGATAGAACGGCTCTCTGAGGTCGATCGATGGTTTATCTTCAAACTCAGGAACATAATAAACATCGAGGTTACCTTGAAGCAATCATCCGGTAACCCCGATCGTCGACTTTTGTTGGAGGCTAAAAGCCTCGGGTTCTCTGATGCACAGATAGGTTCCTGCATTCAAAAGTCCGAGATGGAGGTTAGAGAGGAGAGAGAAGCGAAAGGAATATTCCCAAGCGTGAAGCAGATTGATACTTTAGGCGCAGAGTGGCCTGCGAAGACGAACTACCTTTACTTGAGCTATGACGGAGATACCGACGATACTCTCCCGACTGAAAAGAAGAAGGCGATTGTGTTGGGAGCCGGGCCCTATCACATCGGAAGCTCGGTTGAATTTGACTGGTCCACCGTGAATATGGTCTGGGGATTGAAAGAAGGAGGCATTGAGGAGGTATCTGTGATCAATTGCAACCCCGAGACAGTATCCACAGACTACGATATGAGCGATAATCTCTTCTTCGAAGAGATTACATTGGAAAGGATCCTGGACATATACAAGAAACAAAACCCCGTAGGAATAATCACGTGTGTTGGAGGTCAAGCTGCAAACAGCCTCCTTCCGGAGTTGGCAAAACGAAATGTAAGGATCCTTGGAACTGCTAGCAATAACGTTGACACTGCTGAGGATAGATCAAAGTTTAGCGCTCTCCTAGACAAACTTGAGATTCCACAGCCATCATGGAGAGCTTTTTCTTCGTTGCAAGAGGCATACGCGTTTGCAAAATCCGAAAGGTATCCTCTTCTCGTGAGGCCGTCTTACGTTTTGAGTGGCGCTGCAATGAAAACCGTATGGAGTTCGAAGCACTTAAGAGAATTCTTGGTAGCGGCAGCCAAGATCAGCCCCGAACACCCGGTTGTCCTAAGTAAGTTTATTCTCGAGGCGAAAGAAGCAGAAGTTGATGCCGTCTCAGATGGTAACAATGTTTTCATCGGAGCCGTGATTGAGCACATAGAGAAGGCAGGGATTCACTCAGGAGATGCGATGATGTGCATTCCACCGCGGAGCCTTAATCCCAGCGAAGAGGCTCTGATTATTGATTATACTAACCGAATTGGAAAGGCTCTTCAAATTAGGGGGCCATTCAACGTTCAATTCCTAGTGAAAAGCGGGAAAGTGTACGTGATAGAATGTAACCTAAGAGCATCTCGATCTATGCCTTTTGTTTCAAAATTCACAGGCATTAACCTGATGAGGATGAGTGCGTCCGCGATCTTGGGTGAGAATATTCCATCCAGCTACCATCAGTACAGAAGGGTTCCTTACGTGGGTGTAAAGGTCCCTCAATTTTCCTTCATGCAACTAGAGGGAGCAGATCCGATTCTTGGGGTAGAGATGCAGTCGACAGG
This sequence comes from Nitrososphaerota archaeon, assembly GCA_022572285.1. Taxonomy (GTDB): domain Archaea; phylum Thermoproteota; class Nitrososphaeria; order Nitrososphaerales; family UBA57; genus B1T1B5. The sequence continues at coordinate 2,805 of JACZWF010000190.1, forward strand.
GGAAGTAGCATGTTATGGCAAGAATTTTTATGACGCTTTCCTTAAGGCGTTGCTCGCTGCAGGATATGAAATACCTAGGAATAAGGGGAACATCCTAATTAGTGTTGGAGGAAGTACTCCGAAGGCAAAAATTCTCCCCATCGCGAAGAAGTTCAGAAAGCTAGGTTTCAAAGTACTCGCCACAGAGCATACTGCAAACTTTTTTTCTGAGAATGGGGTAGAGTCTCTTGCCCTCTATAAGATTGGAGAGTCTAGCAGAAAGCCTAATGTTGAGGACTATTATACTTACATGTCAGCGGACGCC
>JACZWF010000027.1 GCA_022572285.1 Nitrososphaerota archaeon
CGTCACGGGATTTACGTTTTCAGAGGTGTTCGTTCTGGACCTGTCTGGAGCTAGCAGCGTTGTAATCGATGGTACCGCCGACGATATGATTCTCAGAGGTTCTGGTGCTAGTGATGCAAACCTGTCGAATTTCCGTGTTCACAACGCTGAGGTAGACCTTAGCGGGGCAAGCGAAGCAACCATAAATGTTGATGGCAGCTTGGACGCTGACCTGAGCGGAGTCTCTACCCTTCTTTACATCGGAGAGCCAACTCTAGGAGACATTGACATCTCAAGTCTTGCCACAATGCGAAAAATATAGTGTGGTAGAGTCATGGGGCGCGCGCGCTGTCATGGAGAACAACCTACGAGGAGAAACCCCCAGAAAAACTCTTTATCCGGTCAAACCCACCCAAAGGCATGCCAGGCTTTGACGAGACCGAAGCTGCCGAGCTCTCAAGTCGTCTTGAAGCAATTTCCAACCACCATGAATTATGGAGAACTCAGCAATGCCTGAACCTCATTGCTTCGGAGAACATTACAAGCAAACGAGTACGCCTCCTACTTTCCTCGGACCTAGGCCATAGGTATACTTCCAGGGATGGCTTCTACAGGGGGACTAGATTCATCGATGAGATCGAGTCCCTTGGAGTGGACACTGCTTGCAAACTTTTCGGATCAAGATATGCCGATCTTAGGCCTACATCGGGACACCTCTGTAATCTGGCGATTATGTTGCTCTTTTTGAAAAATGGGGGCAAGATGTTATGCATAGATCCGGCAGATGGTGGGTATCCAGGAATCTCAAAAAATCGGTTATCCAAACTTCTAGGAGTTACCACTCGTTATTTTCCTTTCGACCCCGGTAAAATGAATATCACTGCGGAGGAGGCCAATAAGGCAATCGCGGAGGACGATCCAGATCTCATCCTGTTTGGATCAAGCTTCATCTTATTTCCGCAGCCGATAAAGGACCTCTCCTTCAAGAGCTCACATGCTGTCTACGACGCATCTCATGTCCTCGGCTTAATTGCGGGTAGAAAGTTTCAAGATCCTCTTAGAGAAGGGTGTAATACCATGATTGCCTCAACCCACAAGAGTTTCTTTGGGCCCCAGGGCGGCATAATCATCTCAAACGATGAATCTATCATGGAGCTTATACAAGATGAGCTCTCTCCATCAATAGTAGATAATGCTCATTGGAATCGGATATTGGCTATGACATTGGCATTAATCGAGATGTCACGATTCGGAGAGGAATATTCTGATCAAGTCATCAAGAATTCAAAATCCCTCGCAAGAACACTCGATGAATTGGATATTCCTGTAAAGTGTAGGGAGTATGGATATACAGATTCTCATCAGGTTATCCTCGATTTTGGACAGAAATCTGCTGAAATCTCTAAACGTCTTGAAGGCGCGAACATAATTGTTGATGCAGGGATACGATTAGGGACTAGCGAGGTAACTCGGATGGGCATGAAAGAAGAAGAGATGGAAGAGATTGCGCAGCATATTCACGATGTGGTTACTGGTTCGTCCACCAAAGTCAAAGAGAGAGTTACAAAGTTCGTCAGCAAATTTCAAGACGAGAAATATGTCATCCATCCGTAAGATTCTACTCGGTCTGACCGTGATCCTCACGTTGATTGCTTTGCCACTGTTAGCTCCCTACTTCTTAATTGATACTTTTTCAGATGTAAACCCAATATCTAACACCCCTCCACGTTCCTCATTCGAATCTTGGGAATTAGAGAGTTGGTGGGGCATGCAGATAGAGGCTCCCCCAGAACTCGAACCCACGTATAGAGGTCTATTCGAAACAGAAGCTTCCGAGAGGAGTGGTATAGCTGAATGGAGATGGAATAATGGATATAATAAACTAACAATCTCCTGGGCGGGAACTTCTCTCCTTATCATTGACCCACAAGAACAGTTTAGAGATGGTTGGGAACGTATTTCGCGTCGTCCAAACTTAACTGACCTTGTCGTTACCGAAAGTGGAAAGTTGAACATAGATGAACGGTCATGGGACTTCCAAGCAGCCACGATGAGAATTAATGGAGTCACGGTGCATGGAATTATTGCTTTAGCCTTCTATCAAGACAAGGGGATGGCGTATTCCCTAACATATTTTGATACCGCTCAAAAAATTCTTGAAAGAATGGTAGAGTGGTCATCAACCTTTAGAATCGAAAAGGCATAGTCACTTCGGACCGGACCCTCGAGGTCACGAGGAGATCAGGACAAGGTTCCAGACTTTGGCCTGGTTATCGAATTGGTATCGTCATTGGTTCGAGATCGATGAAACTAGAGTTCCTATTCTTTGGGGAGTCAGGACATGAACAATTAATGATGATTCAGGAGTTGGGCCTGAGTCTGTTGAGGCGACAGGCCGTAGATCCACTAGGCTTCATTCAGCCATGTAATCGTTGGGGGAGGAATCACTCCACCTTTCATTTGCGCCTGCTTAAGCTCATCCGAGTCCGCATACGCACGCGCCTTCTCCAGGTCGGTAACCTCGATGAATACCGCTACGCTGTTCATGTCATCCGAGTTACGGTACACTTTGCCCACTCCCATCCCGTTCGACGCTCGGTTTGATACATTCTCGTCGTACACGGCTCTCCACTTTGAATAGTCTTGGACTTTCATTTGCACTAAAATAGATGTCATAGTGATCCATGCAGGTATTCCTGATATATGTCTTCCGCAGCCAGGCGCGCACTCATTGAAGGGAAATGCCTATATCCGATCTCGATTTAAGATCCCGCATGAGCTCCTACAGCGTCAAATGCATATCGTGTGGAATAACCTTCGCTACTAGAGATGAGTTCAAGCAGCATAAAAAAAAGGTCCATGGGTATGCATAAGCAGTTCCTTTGAGTACCCTTTGGCTGGTATTAGCTATCCGAAGAAACGATCGGGCAGATCACTGTCGCCCAAAATTATGCAAGAATGATAAAAAAAGGATGGGGACTAACCCCTGGCTAGGCCATTCTGAGCTAACTAGTCGCAGTCAATCGATTCGTTCGATGATGATTTTGGCTACTGGATCATTCCAACCGTGAACTCCCGGGAGAAGATCCGCTCCGCCAATTATTCCTGGGTGTGGTATAATGATTCCATCCTCTGCGAGTGCGGGGTCGGTCATTCCAGTTCCACCGTCAGCGGACGACACACCAATCAGCCCTTGACATGGAGGTACCATATCGGCGAAGTCCTCTGTATTCATCTCAGTTCTGGCATCATAAGCTCGCGCGAGAAGGGTTACACTATTCTTGGGTAGGCGAACACTATCAAGCCCTGTAAAGCCATCGTTGGTGCAGATCAACATGCTGATGAAAGAGATGAACTTGGCATCTTCTGCAGATATGGTGAACACGGCAATATGGCTGAATGCTGTACTTCCTGGGTTATTGGCCGGGACCAGTGGAGCCATACCCACCACGACGTCTTCTACTCGACCGTTTGCCTCTAGAGCCATTACCAACGGGTCATTGTTACCATTCTCAGCAACCTCTTGAACTAGCATGCTAGCTTCCTCACCTAACGTGAAGATGTTGATACTTCTGGAATGAGTCGCTATTACTGGAGGAGTAAAGGCTTGGCCCGGCGTGAGGTTGATGATGGTAATTCTGTAAGTTGCATCATCACCATCGTCATCATCATCATCATCGCCTGAGGCACCTGCGAGACCGACTACTGCAAGACTTGTCAGTAGTAGTGTTGCAATAGTTAGAGACGCTATTTGTAGATTTCTTCCGAATGATATCGGAGATATTAGTGACTTTGGAGTCATGCTCTGAACAGGATGTAATATGGAATAAGCCATTTTGCCTAATTGTTTTCCAAATGATTACCAAATGATTACCAAATTCATGAAGCTAAACTCGACGAAGAATGAAAGATTAAGTCAGCATATCAGCAAAGAAGAAGAATGACTCCATCGAGGAATAGCAGGCTACTGATCTAATCTATGAGAGGATCAGGACTCGTGGTCTAGCACTTTGATAACTTTCTTGGCGAGGTCCTACCTTCACTAGCTATACCTCAACAGCGCCACGAGGTTCCCAAACTTGTGCAGCCTCTTTCTTGCAGTGATATCGGTTATGAACTCGATCGTTGTCCCTCTTTTCTTAGCCATTCCAATTATTCTTCTGATTAGTGAGTTCTCATCGGGAGAGGTAGCGTGATAGTCAGCTGCAAGGAACAATATTCTGACAGCTCCAGCCCGAATCTTCTTCTCTATCTCCTTGTTGCGAGAAATGACCAGACCTTGTTTTACGGGAGTAGCTAAACCCTCCAGAGCTTTCAACTCCCCTACCTTCCTCGTCTTGTCAAGGATTGAGATTACTCGTGTTGTGATCTCTCTTTTGGGTGTGTCGAAAGAAATTCCTTGGAGGATGTGCGTCTTCCTTGCAAGCTCATCCCCCATGATAGAGAAGAACTCTTTCTTTGCTAGTCCCCTCCCTCCCAGGAGAATCAGTTCTATACTTTCTAATTCAAGGCTTGAAAGTTGCTGGCTTACTTTGTTGAAGAAGTACCTGATTTGGAGCTTTCTATTTTGGTTGAACCTTTTCGCGCTCTGACCCCCCTTCTTGTGCCTCCCCTTTAGATATGATCTTACCCCTATCTCCTCAACGAGTTCGCTCCCATTATAGACCTCTATCCTTGCCTTCTTATGATCCATGATGAGTACCAGAACTTGATGGCCGATCTCTAAGATATCCTTCAGCGGCTTCAGGTATGGTTTTCGCTGAACTACGTAGAGAGGCGGCACCTCCTTAGATATCCTAACGTGTTTAACTATACCACGCCCTTTCTTAGACCAGCCGAAGAGGCATATGCTACCCGAATGGTACTTTGCTCTATCAAGTCTATGTGCAATCGCCTCTCTGACTCCTTCAAGGTCCGTCTGCTTTTCTTTTTCCGCTAGAATGCGTGCTCCCTGGCCTACCTCATAGGATGGAAGGTATAGCGAGAGGACTGGACTTTGATACCCGGTCAGTTCTTGAGCGAATCTGTTGAGTCCGTACCATTCTTGAGGACTTAATGTGCCATGCAAAATGAAAGCGCGCGCGGCCGTTTCCGGCTCGTTTGATTATCTGCAGACAGAGAAATAGAGATACAACTAGCACTAGTAGCCATACTTTTTGGCCTCTTCCCCTAGGGTAGCCACAAGCTTAGGGAATTCCTCGAGAGAGAACGCCGGAGAGATCTTCGGATCAACCTTGAATATTTGCTGGAATGGGGCAACCATTTTGGCTAGTTCTTCAGTAGAATCGGTCTCTACTACAATGAATCCACGTCTCAAAGTGAACCAAGCTGATAGAGGTTTCATGCGTTCCATCGCTTCTCCGAGCTTCTTTTGAAGATCTGGATCCTTCTCGAAGGCATTCTTCACTTCTGCCGGAGGATTGAATTCGATTAGAAACTTCATTCGTGTGATTGGAAACGCTAGCAGATATATACATTTTCTCGAGTCGCGCGCGCGCTGTCATCCTTCATGAACCTCCTCATAGCGGGGCAGCAGGCATCTTGAGCCTGTTCTCTTATTTGCTTTTAGCCAAAAACGACGTATAATCATGCTAGAACATACCGGGATGGAGAAGAGTCCAGCCAGGCGTGGAGAAATGGGCGAAATGTATATCTTTCGGATTCGAAGAGGTCGCCTAGGACTTGTAATGATGACAAATGAATCACTTTCTATTGTGAACCAATCTGAGCAAAAGGCCCTTTTTCTCGATTTTGCCTTCTACAAGATCGACAGAACATGGGGAATGCTCCAGAAAAAGGACAAACAACTTCAAATTAGTGAGTTCCTTTCAGTATTTCACTCTTACAAGGAAAAGCTGACGATAAGAAGTTATTCCACCGTAGGCTTTCGACATGAGGTCGATTTCTTACTTTGGCTAACCGACAAGAATGTCGACGTTTTTCAAGAGGTCATCAACGGTCTAAATAGAACTCAGCTAGGAAAGTTTCTTGAAATAAAATATCTATGGCTGTCTATGACCCGTCCTTCGACGTACACGAAAAGGCACTTGACCGCCTTTGAGCTAGGGGAAAAGCCACTCAGATATGCGATAGTTTATCCATTTGTGAAAAGCAGAGAGTGGTACCTGTTACCTTTTGAAGAACGGAAGAGGATCATGGAAGAACACGGAAGAGTCGGCAAAGAATTTCCAAAGGTCAAACTAAACACAACATATTCATTTGGAATAGATGATCATGATTTCGTGCTCGCGTTCGAGACAGATGATCTGTCAGACTTTCAGGAGCTAATGATTAAATTGAGGAGTACCGAAGCAAGCAAATATATTGTCAAGGATACGCCAATGATTGTCTCGAAATTTGAAAATATGGAAACAATTTTCGATGGTCTCGTGGGATGAATAATAATAATATGAAGTATAGACAGCTAGGTAAGAGTTCGCTCAAGGTCTCGGAAATTGGTTTCGGGGCCTGGACCCTAGGGACAGACTGGTGGGGAACCATCAAACGAGATGAATCGATTCGATTACTCCAACGTGCGTTGGAACTAGGAATGAATTTTGTTGATACATCGGACTCTTATGCCTCCGGGGAAAGCGAGAAACTTGTTGGGGAAGCCATCAAGGGACAACGCGACAAGATCATTTTATCCACGAAATTTGGATATGATATCCATTCACCGGTAAAAAGGGAAGGGCATCAAGAACGGGAGCAAATATTTACACCCGAGCATATCAATATTGCAGTCGAGGAGAGCTTAGAACGACTTCAGACTAGCTACATTGACCTTTATCAACTACATAATCCAAAGATGGAGCATGTTACAGATGCGACCGTATTTGGCGCTCTGGATGACCTAGTCCAGAATGGAAAGATAAGATACTATGGAGTAGCTCTAGGTCCGGCAATCGGTTGGACTGATGAAGGTCTCAATGCCATGAAGAGTACAAATATCGTATCGCTCCAGACAGTCTATAATATGGTTGAGCAAGACCCTGGAAAGTCTTTCCTAAATGTAGCGAAAGAAAACGGAGTCGGAATACTTGTTCGTGTGCCACATGCATCAGGACTTCTAGACGGTAAGTTCAATGCTCAGACCACTTTCGCCAGCAATGACCATCGGAGCTATAGGCAGAGAGAATGGCTGATGAAGGGATTGAAGAAGATTCAGCCTCTAGATTTTCTTCTCAAGACCCCTCTGAGAACCATAGCTCAAACTGCATTAAAGTTCGCTCTCACAGATATAGGAATAAGTTCTGTCCTTCCCACGATATCAACAATGAACGATCTGGAAGAGTACGCCAAAGCATCAGACCTCGATGACCTCACAGAGGAAGAATTGGGAACAATTAATCAAGTATACACTCGGGAGTTTCAAGCCGAAACTCTCAGTTACCTAATGCCCAAGAGTCGAACAAAATGAGTGAGACCACTAGAACCCAGGAGAACATTCAGGAATTTGCCCTCGATTTGCTAGACAAGAAACTTCTCAATTTACTTCAGTGGGATTTTCCTTTAGTCGCAAAACCATTCGAAGCAATTGGAGAAGGATTTCAGATTTCCGAGGAGCAAGTATTTGAGAGGATTCTTAGGCTGAAACAGTCGGGGATAATTCGGCAAATTAATGCAATCTTTGATACCCGAAGACTCGGATACAAGAGCTCCCTTGTTGCCATGGCTGTCGACGAGAGTATGATTGACATTGTAGCAAATAAGATTAGCGAGCATCCCGGTGTTAGTCACAATTATAAGAGAGATCATGAATTCAATCTTTGGTTCACTCTCGCAGTACCGCCAAATGGGAATATCCAACAAGAAGTTGCAAAATTCACGTCACTCAAAGGAGTCATACGGTGTAGACTATTGCCGACCCAAAAACTCTTCAAGATAGGGGTGAAATTGGATATGTTGAAGAATGATCCTCAGAACCCAGCTCCTGACGAAGATTTCAAAGAAAACTCCCAACCGCCGGTCAAGCTACAAGAAAGGGAAATTGAAATAATACGAGAAATGCAGGAGGACATAGAAGTAATTTCCCGACCATTCGAAAAGATGTCGGAGAGGTTAGGTCTTCGCGAGGAAGATTTGTTGGAAAAGATGAAAGAGTTCCAGGAACGTGGAATCATGCGCAGATTTGCTGCTATTTTAAGACATCAGAAGGCTGGTTTCAAAGCTAACGGCATGATAACCTGGAAGGTTCCTCCGGAACGCGTCGAGGAAGTTGGCATGGTTGCCGCATCTTTTTCTCAGGTCAGTCACTGTTACCAAAGGCCCGTTTATCCAGATTGGCAGTACAATCTCTTTTCGATGGTTCACGCTCGAAGCAAAGAGGGATGCGAGAAGATTGCTGAGGAGATATCCAAGAGAACGGGAATTCAAGATTATGCGATCCTATATAGCACCAAGGAGTACAAGAAGGAACGGGTCAGGTACTTCACATGATTAGGGACTGAATCCATGCTCATAGACATTCTGCTCTTGGACAAGAATGTAGCTATTTTCGGCGGAGGAAAGGAGGCTACTTTCAAGCTTAAAAAAATTCTCGATGATATTCCCAACGTTACGGTGGTTAGCCAAGCATTCTCAAATGAGATTTTGGATATTTCAAGAAAAGAGACGCGTGTCAACCTCGTAGAATTCGACCTGAATTCAGACCTCGAAAGACTTGTGAACCTAATCCCACGCCCTGACATTGCAATTATAGCCACTGATGATCCGCATATCAATCGCAAGATGAATGAATTCACCAGGGGTCTAGGAGCGATGGTATGTGTCGTGGATACGCCAGAGCTCTGTGACTTTGCCATGCCCGCTATCGCGAAATTTGGAGAAAGCGTTCGAGTTGGAATCTCAACAAGAGGGAGTAGTCCAGCAATGGCCAGTGTTATTAGGAAGAAGATCGAGGCTACTATAACGGAGATGGATCTCCTCCAGATCAAACTTCAAGAACATGTAAGGAAAATCGGGAAAGATCACATAGCGAACTTCGAGGACCGAAAGAAGGCACTCTACGAAGTAATTGAAAATAAAGAGGTTAATAGCCTCCTCGAGATGAACCAATACGACGATGCGAAAAGAATCGCAGAGGCCATCATCTTGAGCAGGGAGTAGAATCTATATGACAATCATCCAGCTGGGACTAGATCATAAGCGCGCCACAATACCCATTCTTGAATCCGCCATGATTCCGCATAATCAAAACTTCGCAACAAATGGTTTGGAAGAATCACTCCTAATTCAGACCTGCAACAGAGTTGAGATTTATTGCGTAGCTGAAACCGACTTCAAGGATTCTGTCCAGGCTGAAGTAATATCCCAATGGAAAAAGAAGAGCAAGTCAGCTACGTCTCCGGAGCCTAAGGACTTTGAAGCATTGATCGAACGGAATTATGATTCTGATGCGGTCAGGCACATTTTGAGGGTGACGGCCGGCCTGGAATCGATGGTCCTCGGGGAAGATCAGATTCTTGGCCAGGTGAAGAGTTCCTTGGTACAGGCAAGGTTAGCTGGTAGTATCGGTCCCGTGCTTTCACTGTTGTTCGAACGCGCGATAAAATTTGGTGGAAAAATTAGGAGGGAGACCAACATAAACAAGGGATCGGTTTCTTTTGGATCAGCTACCGCGAAATTGGCGGAACAAAATCTCGGCACCCTAGAAGAGAAATCATGTTTGCTAATCGGTGCAGGAGAAGTGTCAATGCTTGTAGCAAAGTCGTTGAAGGGCCGACGAACCCGTAAAATCTATGTTGCAAGTCGGACGCTAGAGAGAGCTAGAGCAATGACAAACATGAGTGTTGGGACCGCGATAGAATTTGCCGATGTTCCCAAAAGACTTTCAGAGGTCGATTTGGTAGTCGTGGCAACAAAGGCTTCTTACCCGCTACTTACACGAGTTAAGGTAGAAGACACGATCCGATCTAGACAGAGCCCTCTCTTGATTATAGACCTCTCAAATCCAACTAATGTAGAATCGTCAATTGGTAGCCTTCCGAAGGTTAACGTACTATACCTTGACGATCTAAAAGATATCATTTCGAATAATCTTAGTATTAGGATGAAAGATATGCACAAAATTGATCTAGCAATAGAGGAGGAATCTGAAAGGATCGGTGCGACGCTAAGCTATGAGGGTAGAGAACCTCTCATTGCCTCCATATTCAAAGATGCGGAACAGATACGGACGAGAGAGGTAGAAAAGGCCATGAGGCACTTGAAGGAGGCCTCACCAAACAATAGGAAAGTCATCGAGGATATGAGCCGAGCAATCATGGAGGGTATCCTGGAACGCCCTAGTAGGAATCTGAGGAGAGCGGCACAAGATAACAAAGAGCAAGCCCTCTCTATTGGGGAGAGTCTTTTTCAAGATCAATGAAGAATGCTCATACTCTTAGGATTGCGCGCGAGATTCATGCCATCTGAACACCCTATCTGATTTCACTTAACGGGAGCAGACTTTCTATACGGGCCACGCTTCCGCTTCCTAGCCTTCTCTCGCCTCTCCTCGCCCCTAAGGAGCTCGTCCTCACTCATTTCATGATCCTCATACTCTTACTATACTAAACTGTGATGTTCCTAGCAAATTTGTTAATCCCAAGATATGATGAATAATGTCGTTGATTAGTTAGGAATAGAGATATATTGACCTATAACGCTCTCATATTCATGAGTTATGCGCATCCTGAAGTATTAGTGAGCACTGACTGGGTTTGGGAACATCGTAACGATTCGAAAACGAGGATAATCGAGGTCGACTATGATCCCACGGGAAATTATGAACTTGGACACGTCCCGCGCTCCGGTCTAATTGACTGGAAGAAAGATATCAACGATCAACTAAAGAGGGATATTTTGAGTCGTGACGATGCAACGGCGTTGCTGAGACGGTTCGGGATCGATAACGATACCATAATTGTATTCTATGGAGACTTCAATAATTGGTTTGCAGCATTTGCATTCTGGGCCTTTAGTTACTATGGCACTAAGAATATGAAGTTAATGAACGGGGGGAGAAAAAAGTGGTTGGAAGAGGATAAGGAAGTAACCAAAGAAGTCCCTAAATTCAGTGAAGGAAACTTCACAGCATCTGCACCCGATGAAAGTATAAGGATATACTTGAATGAGGTAAAGTCGGCACTTGGTAGTTCCGTACTTGTTGACGTAAGGAGTCCTAAGGAATTTAGTGGGGAGATCTTGGCTCCACCCGAATATCCTACTGAGCACGCTCAAAGGGGAGGTCACATACCCGGAGCTGCAAACATTCCCTGGGGGCAGGCACTTAACGAAGACGCTACCTTCAAATCCGCCGAGGAATTAAAGAACATTTATGGATCAAAAGGAATAACTGCTGACAAAGACGTGATAACTTACTGTAGAATCGGCGAAAGATCCTCTCACACCTGGTTTGTACTAAAGTATTTGCTTGGGTACCCAACCGTCAGAAATTATGATGCTTCGTGGACGGAATGGGGTAATATGCTCCGCAATCCAATTGAAAAGTAAGTCTTGATATGCCAGAGCTTTTAGTGTTAGAAGCACCAACCTTAATGTGGGCGTTACAACTAGGACAAGGCCTAGGGCTAAGACGACCTACCAGATAATCAGAACCCAAATAGTGGAGCAAGATTGGTAAGCTCTGGTTCAGCGATCTCCGTTTTCGCAGGCAAGGTCAGTGATCTCCTTGGAACGATAGTCGAGCAATCGGTCAAAGAACCAATCAGGTACATAGTAAACTGGGGGAGATTATACGCAC
>JACZWF010000191.1 GCA_022572285.1 Nitrososphaerota archaeon
AAGCTTGGTTAAACGCATCCGACCCCGCAAGGTCTTTATACTTGTCTGGGATGTGTGCCTTAAATGCTGATAGAGAAACCAGTCTTCCGGCTATTTTTACTTTTTCGGACACTATTACGCAGCGAGAATCATTGACCAATTGCCTCCAGAGGATCAAAAACGCTACTGGCCTCACCTCCAGAATGCGATTATTTCCTGCCAGGAAAAGGATGGATCCATGTGGGATTACTACATGAACAGTTATCACAAACCCTACGGTACCGCATTTGCCGTTATGGCGCTGGGCCGGTCCATGAGGGAGGGAAGAAAGAATTCTTCGGTTCCTGTCCCACAAAAAGGGTCCAGAACCTTCTTCCCTGAAGGAAGCGACAAAAGGTTGACCAAGATTCGGGCAAGTCTAGGGGGCATGCTTATTGTTGATTCCTGAAATGGGCGGTCTAGATCTCTCTCTAAGAATGACTCGGATGGGATCTTCTTTATTGTTCTTCCCTGATAATACTTTTTTCCGCCCTTTGCAAGTATGACATCGAGAACGTCATTATCCAGCCTCTTGGAAGAAAGCTCAATTAACCCCTGTTCCGATATATCTTGCTGAATTCTTCGGGCTTTCACAGCTCCTCCGGTTTTCAGCTTCTCGGCGAAGATCTCTTCGGTTTCTTTGATGAATTGTTCCTTAATTCCTGGGATCGAATAATAGCTGACGCTCCATCGAAGTTTCGCTGGCAACCATCCGAGGTCTGCCTTAGCTACGACTTCAGTCAGTCGATCACCCTCGCTTGAAATCTTTCCGATCTTGAATGTGCCTCCCAAGTTGAAAAGCTCCTTAGTTTTAACGCTAGGGATTTCTAGGATGGCGAACCTGTCTGTTGAGGTTGTGCCTGTGAATTGTATGCCCCGTGCTCTAAGATATTGTTCGATCTCAAGAAGGGAGAGAGAACCATCAGACAGTACGAAAATGAATCTCACTTAGTATCCCTTCTAAATAGTTGTAATACATGTTTAATTAGTAGAGAGCTACAATTTACAAGAGACAATGAAAGGCTCGAACTATCGACGACCCAACGGCATGCCGTTGACACACAGGGATTATGCCGGGGGAGTCCCGAACTTACGAATTGCTAGATTCTCTACCGGTTCTGCAAGAAGCGACTATGAAGTTACGCTCGAGATGCGCTCAACAGAGATGGCCCAAATAAGGGACCAAGCTATCGAAGCTGCTAGAGTAGCCGCCAACAAGAAGATGAACCCAATAGGTGAGGAGAACTATCGCCTCACTGTGAAGCAATACCCCCACGTAATAATTAGCGAAAACAAGATGATTGCTACTGCCGGAGCGGATAGGCTCCAGGAAGGGATGAGGCGAGCCTATGGTAAACCTATCGGCCGAGCCGCAAGGGTACGTCCAGAAACAGTCATCATGGTAATCGAAACAATGCAAAAAGATTTGTCTCTGGCCAAAAAAGCTCTCGCCACGGCTGGGTCGAAAATGCCAATGCCAATCCGAGTGAATGTTGTCAACGCCCCGAATTCTGGAACTTAGCTTGATCTTATGAGAGGAAGCTGGGTTTAGGTTTCTCTCGTTTAGGAGAGCTGAATCCCTCAGCCGCCCTCTGATAATCATCGATCTGGTCGGCGGAAATTGGCTTAATCTTCTTCATAGCTTTTTCGAAGTCCTGCATGGAGACTCTCATAGAAGTTGCATTCTTCCTGGCCTCTTCATCGTTATCGTGCCTTTCGACATGCCTCTTAATTGCACTAAACACAGCCATATTTGCCAAAGTTGCAAGATCTGCCCCAGTATATCCCTCAGTCATCTCAGCAAGCTTGTCTTTGTTCACGTCCTCTTGGAGCGGCTTTCTGCTAAGATGGATATCAATGATCTCTCTTCTCTCTACCCTGCCCGGCGCAGGAATGTACAGAAGACGATCGAATCGTCCTGATCGAAGCAGAGCTGGATCCACCATGTCAGGTCGATTCGTCGCAGCGATTATCAATACATTTCTAAGTTCCTCCAAACCATCTAGCTCTGTCAAAATTTGACTGATTACTCGTTCCGTCACACGAGAGTCGGATCCCATTGTAGATCTAATAGGGGCGATCGAATCAAGTTCGTCAAGGAAGATTATGCAGGGGGCCGCTTGTCTCGCTTTTCTAAAGACCTCCCTGATAGCCTTCTCCGATTCGCCAACCCACTTTGAAAGTAACTCTGGACCCTTTATCGAAATGAAATTTGCTTCGCTCTCACTCGCGGTCGCTTTTGCAAGGAGAGTCTTCCCAGTCCCCGGAGGTCCATATAATAGGATCCCTTTCGGCGGTCGCGCGTCACCTGCATCGAAAAGCTCTGGGAATTTGAGTGGCCACTCCACCGCTTCCCTAAGCTCCTCCCTCTGCTTAGTCAATCCCCCCACGTCCGCCCAACGAACGGTAGGAACCTCCACAAGCACCTCCCTCAGGGCAGATGGCTGCACTTCCTTCAAAGCTTCTACAAAGTCTGTTCTAGAAACCTTAATTTTTTCTAGTATGTGACCCGGAACACTATCCGCCGTCAAGTCTATCTCTGGCAACACTCTTCGCAGAGATCTCATGGCCGCCTCCTTTGAGAGAGCCTCTAGATCCGCACCAACAAACCCGTGTGTTACCGATGCTATCTTTGAAAGATCTATGTCTTCATTCCCTGGCATTCCTCGGGTATGTATGTGAAGAATCTCATTTCGGCCCGCTTGATCAGGAATTCCAATCTCGATCTCCCTATCGAATCTACCTCCTCGTCTTAGTGCTGGATCGAGAGAATTCGGCCGGTTCGTCGCGCCAATAACAACGACTTGTCCTCTCGACCTCAATCCATCCATTAAGGCAAGCAACTGCGAGACAACTCTCTTCTCTACTTCTCCCGCAACCTCATTTCTACTTGGGCCAATCGAGTCTATCTCATCGATGAAGATTATGCTGGGAGCATTCTCTTGAGCCTCAGCGAAGATCGATCTCAGCCGCTCTTCGCTTTCTCCATAGAACTTGCTCATAACTTCTGGCCCGCTACTTGAATAGAAGTTTGCTTTTGTTTCATTTGCCACGGCTTTTGCGATCA
>JACZWF010000192.1 GCA_022572285.1 Nitrososphaerota archaeon
GAGCCAAGTGGACCAAGTTCTTTCTCTCCGGTCCATCTCACATTATTCGCAACTCGATGTCATTCATCTCCATTGACAGTAGTCTAAAGGCCTCAATAACGTCATCAGCCCCCTTCCTCCTCACTAATCTTCCCACAAATAGTATAACACCGTGGGAGAGATTTGATTCATCGCTTGTTAGTGAAGGCACTGGATTGACCCCAGGATAGAGAAGTGTAACTTTCGATCTCGCCAAGGCAGGAAGAAGTCTGGCAGTGGCCAGTGAATTTACTCCGACCTTATCGGCGATCAAGACTGCAAAGTGATAAAGGAGTTTTTCGAAAAAGCTATTACGTGCAATCATAAGGTCTTTCCCATACGAGAAGATCATGCGTCGCATCCTTCCGAATGTAGCCAATAATAGAAACAATCCAATTGGTGTAGTAGCACCAGTCAGAAGGAAGATCGAGTCTGACTGAGAAGCCTTTGCGATTTTCAGGATTGAATAAAGAGAATTTAGCAGGGACCTGCTCGAAGATGGAAGTAGAATTACTCTATCGGCATGGATAGTTGGAAAGTCTGATTTTGGCAAATCAGAGAGAACGACCAGACTTACCTTGTGGCCCATCTCTGTAAGATGGTATGAATACTCCCGTGCCCGTGCCTCGAGCCCTCCAACGTGCGCCGGTGTGTCAAAAGTTATCAAAAGAATATTCATACACATCATTCCTTCTTGTCGATCTAACGAAATTCGATGTCTGGTGTTACAGAAAAGTCACCGCATTTGTTTCCTTTGCCATCATCTTCTATTGCGTTTCAGCAAATATATATTGGAGATCTGGGAGAGTCTGATCAATAATCATGTTGGATCCTTGGAGCACAAGTCTGGACTGCTACTTGCCAGGATTTCTGAGGGCCTAACTATCTGGACCGGTTGGAAATGGTAGGAATTCTCAATCTGAACAAAAGTGATGTAATACGAGAGGTAAGAAATGGTAATGTTACAATTAGCGTAGTTGGATTAGGATACGTCGGTCTTCCATTAGCAACCCTATTTGCAACCGAGGGAGCAAGGATAGTTGGAGCAGACGTGAGTAAAGATGTGGTCCAGAAAATAAGTCGGGGGGAGTCCCCAATTGCAGAGTATGATGTAATGGAGCTGTTGCAACCAAACATGGTACCACTCAAGGCAGTCTGCCCGCGGTGTGCAGTCCAACTTTTTTCAAGTGGGAGTGAAGTATTCTGTCCACATTGTCAGAAGGTCGCAGAGATTGATGGTCCGAATGTCAGACTCCTTTCAGTTAACACTAAAAGCGACAACCTATTGGCCAACCGTCCCACACAACTTTCAGATCTACTAATGAAGGCGATTAACTCTGGAAAAATGAGGGCGACCATTGATACTCGAGAAGCTGTGTTCGAAACAGATGTTGTCCTCATCACGGTCGGGACTCCAATTGATGATAATCACGAACCTAATACTGAGGCTCTAACAAAAGCCTGCCATGACATTGGTCGTTCATTAACCAAAGGTACTCTAGTAATTCTCAAGAGTACCGTTTCTCCTGGAACTACAGAAGATCTCGTAGCTCCTATTCTCTCAGCGGAATCCGGCTTAGTTCTAGGAGAAGATTTTGGCCTTGCACACATGCCCGAGAGAATCAAGGAAGGAATGGCGCTTTACGAATTCAGAACTCTTGCCCGAATAGTGGCTGGAGTGAACCAGAGAAGTGCTTTGGCCGCGTCGTCATTATTCAGCGTCTTCCCTGCACCAATCTATATTTTTCGTTCTCCCCGGATTACTGAAGCCTCTAAACTTTTTGAAAATATCTATCGAGATGTGAACATCTCACTGGCGAACGAACTCGCTTTGATCTCTCAGAGCCTAGGGATTGACGTTATGGAAGTGATTGAGGCGGCTCAAACCGATCCAAAGACACATCTTCTGTTACCGGGCCCAGGCGTCGGCGGCTATTGCCTGACCAAGGATTCTTTCTACCTAACTTATCCATCAAGCCAGAAAGGATTCATTCCTACTCTAATACCGGTCGCGAGAAGCTTGAACGATGAGATGCCCCTACAGGTTGTCAAACTGATTAGCGAGGCTCTCGAAGAAGCGGGTATGCGAATAGGAGAATCCACCATAACACTCCTAGGACTAGCATTCAAAGGCAATTCTGGTGATCTTAGGAATACACCGGTGATTCCTATCGCTCAACTCCTCCTCAGTCAAGGTGCGAGAATAGTAGCTTATGATCCGCTAGTTGATCCGGACGAAGTAAAGCGCCTCGTCAACGGAATTCAACTCGAGTCAAGATTGAAAAATGCAATCGCAATTGCCGACTGTCTAGTCATTACCGCAGACCATTCGGAACTTCGAAAACTGAAAGTTATTGATATTGCAACTCTGGACGGACGGCCCAAGGCTATCGTCGATACTAGGCACGTGTTCGATCCAACGGAGGTTAGGCAATCAGGCTTAATCTACCGAGGTGTAGGAAGAGGCATCATCAAGGCAGCCCTTGAACGAGCAGCTCCATTGCCATCTTAAGTTACAGAGATACATAGATTTACCCAGAGCTCTTCCTGCTTTAGTATGAAAGTTCATACTGAGGAGATTCACGTCCAAACGGCTCACGGTATTGCTCTAGTTGACATTACGCACGAGGTTGAGGATATTGCCAAGAAAAGTGAGGTCAGACAAGGGACGTGCTTTGTTTATACTCCACATACAACAGCGGCAATCATAATCAATGAACATGAAGATGGGCTTATGAAGGATATAGTTTCGAAGGTCTCCTCAGATTTTCCCAAGGGAGCAGGATGGCACCATGATAAGATCGATAATAACGCTCATTCTCACCTCGCGTCGACCTATATTGGTCCCTCCAGGTCAATCCCTTTGGTCAATGGAAGAATTCGCTTGGGAACTTGGCAAAGTATTTTTCTCCTAGAGCTCGATGGGCCACGGACCAGGTCAGTGATCATCCAACTTATGGGGAATCCAGAATCACAGTGAGAGGATTGCCATTGGTGGGCCGGAGGAGATTTAAGCGATTTGGGTCAATTCGTCCC
>JACZWF010000028.1 GCA_022572285.1 Nitrososphaerota archaeon
CATTGTTGACATCCCGCCATTCCATTTCCTCCACTGCATGTGTATTAAGGAGGGAAATGCAATTGATCTGGGCTTCGGGGATGAACAGGAACACCTCTACCATAGGAACTTTTATCGGCTGGGACCTAATATATGTTATTCATTTATTATAAGGTAAGTATGTACTTTTTGGTTCTAGTTTCTGATTCCTAAGACAACGTTCCCAACTTGTTCATGCTTCAAAGATTTAGGTGGTACCGCGGGCTCGTGCAGGTGCTATTTCATAGCAGTCAAGTCTGCGCCAACCTGCCAAAGCTTCTTACCCGCTTCTTCATCATAAGACCGTTCCGAGGATTTCCGTTCTCTCAATTTGTCGAAGTACTTTCCAGTAATTCCCTCAACCTCTGGAGATGAGGCTAGATAAACGGACGGCTCGGCTCCCTTTTGGGGGCTCCTGAGGAAGGGTGAAGATATCGCCCTAAGGAACCCTCTAGAGAGACTGGATTCTCGGCCAGAGATGAGGTTAGTTGAAATAACGCCTGGATGCAGGGCATTAACAGTAACACCGGTCCCTTCAAGCCTTTTAGCTAATTCATAGGAAAACAAAAGTAAGGCAAGTTTTGAGTCGCCGTATGCCCTCCATGCCCCCTTCTTCCTACTTTGAACATCATTGAAGTCTATGTTCCCATACCCATGAGCTGACGAGCTGACATTGATTATCCGGGAAGGCGCACTCGACTTGAGTAGATCTAATAACAAGTTCGTCAGAAGAAAGGGGGCGATATAGTTCACAGCAAAAAGGGTATCGATTCCATCAGTGGTATTCTTTCCGTGTTGAGTCACAACTCCTGCGTTATTTATCAGAACATCCAGACGCTCAAATCGGTTCTTGAATTCCTTGCATAAATTTTTGATTGAGTCGATCTCAGATAAATCTGCGATGAACAAGTGGCCAGGAGGACCATTGGACTCTTTATTTATGTACTCAAGGGTTTCTTGGCCACGTGATTCATCTCTAGCGACAACTATGACGGTTGCACCCAGTCTTGCTAATCCAAGTGCAGTAGCCTTTCCTATTCCTGAGGTGCTCCCTGTAACTAGGCATACCTTGTCTTTCAAACCGATCTTCTCTGAAGCATCGCGATAATGGGGAATAATAAATACAGACTTTTGACACACTTCTCCAACGCAGGCCATAATTACGTCAATAATTGGACTTAAGGCGTAGCAGTAGTAGCAGGCGTTAGTAGTAGTTAGTAGTAGTACGGTTTCGGACCTAATCCATCCCAAAAGATTACGCAAGGCATGAATGATAGGAGGCGGAAAGAATTGCCGAAGGTCCCCATGCTACACTCTGTGTTAGAAGCGTCATTCCAGTAGCAACGAATCCTATTGCCGTAGCTTTACTACCCTATTAGTAACTTATTAGTGTCCTAGTCGAACAGGCCTGATATGGCCGCGCCATCTCAGAAAGATGTCGAGACATTGCTAAAACTTTATGAGATCTATGACAGAAACAGGGATTCTGCCATCTGGTTCCTCACAGATCTCTCAGCAAAGGATTACGAAAGTTTCAAGAAGAAATACCCCAGTCGTTCCCGAGCGAGAGCGCATTTCGCCACGGTTGCTGGTTTCTTCGAGTTGGCTGGTATTTTACTAGAAAGGAAGCTCCTGAATGAAGATTTGTTTTTTGATACTTTCAATGTATCAGCCTTTTGGTCAAGGGGAAAGGGAATTATCAAAGGCATGAGGAAGGACCGCCCACGAATATACGAAAACTTCGAACTCGTTAACAACCGAAAGACCCGATGGGCAAAACGTCATCCACCAAAAGTTAAGCTAAAAGTACCCTAGTCGCCGTTGTATTGAATATCACTGTAGAATTGAGTGCGTCTCCTTGAAAACTGTGGTCTATGATTGTATTCTAACCTCTCCTTAAGATGAAACTCATCTCAGTCTTTGACGATGGGTATAATTGAACACATTCCTGAAAGAGTACCGCCTATCTCTTCACAGTGTAGACTAACTCTCCTATGTACTAGTCCTATCTTACCGCCCTAAATATTCTCCTAGTGAAAGTTCATTACTGTCCTCTTATCTTTGGCAGACTGAAAGCATGAACGATAGTGAAAAGGCGATTATTGAATGGTTAAGCCCTGAAACTGAGAAACTGCGTCGCTTCGATTCATCGCTGGATCTAGATGATAAAGCCATCAGGAACCTAATCGGCCTCTTCTCAAGAATAGCTATCGAGAATCCAATTCCATTGTTCGCGGCGCTTCTTTCCTCAGAAAAAATGCAGGAGAGGATAAAATGTCCCGAATGTGGTGGTAGTGGCAAATATGAAGGGAGATGGGATTGTCTTTTCTGCAGAGAATCAGATCATACTATTGCGAATTATGAGCTGGCTTTGCGGAGCGTGAAACGGGATAGTTAATGCCGGGGTTGATGCTAAGAGGTGCTAACATGATTGGACGACTAAGATAGCACCGAAGCCTGTTGTATCCGTAAGTTACGGAATACTATTATCATGCGGTGATAAGATAGTGTGCTTAATATGGTCCTAACATCATCTGGTAAGCGTTTCTAGGGTCGTTTAAATCGATGCCACTTGAAGTTACAGGCGGAAAGGGATGAGAGTCTGCAGCTTTACCCCAAGTGCTACCGAAATCATCTACTCGCTAGGGCTCGAGGACTCGCTTCATGGTGTGACCTATGACTGCGACTATCCAACCGAGGCAAAAAGTAAGCGTATTGTTGTGCTAAGCTCCCTGAACTCAGGTCACGAAACAAGTCAAGAAATAGACGTTAAGGTTAGAAAATCACTCGCAGATGGTAGAAGCCTCTATTTAGTTGATAAAGAGGGGCTTAAGGCAGCAAATCCCGATCTAATAATAACCCAAGGCTTATGTGAGGTATGTGCACCATCGGATGCTATAGTCTTTGACATTCCAGATCTCTTGGGAAAAGATCCGCGAATTCTTTCACTTAATCCATCGAATGTTGAGGACATCATCAATGATATCGAGAAGGTTGGTTCCATTCTAGGGAAAGGGGATACTGCTAAAGAAATAACTAATAATCTAAGAAGGAGAGTTCAGAAGGTACACGCTATTACAAAGCAAACAGAAAGAAGAAAGATCTTTTGCATGGAATGGCTAGACCCAATCTTCAATACTGGCCACTGGGTTACAGATGTCATAAACTTAGCAGGTGGTCATGATGAGTTAGCAAGCAAAATCGGGGAGGAATCTGTGATGGTGGAGTGGGATGATATTCTAGACTATAACCCAGATGTCCTTGTCATGATGCCTTGTGGGTGGCCAATATCAAGAACTATCTCAGATCTACAGTCCATCACATCTCTGAATGACTTTCGCCAACTAAGGGCAGTCGTGAATGATGAAGTCTACGTGGTTGATGGTAGTGCGTATTTCAGTCGTCCTGGCCCAAGAATATTTGACAGTGTCGAGATACTGGCAAAGATACTTCACCCTAAATTGTTTGGAGATCTGGTTCTGCCCCCGGGTTCGATGCAGAAACTCCAATTCAACTTGAAAAAACCCGGTCCAATGTATATCACTCATTGATTTTTTCTCTTCAGACCTCCTCCGACTCTCGCTACATCCAGGATTCGAGATTCTGTAGGCCTATTTGGGGTGGAGTTCGAGATAGTTGACAATAACAACTTCCCTATGCATACATCTAAGTACCTGAGCATACCACAGAAAAACTCGAGCAGCAACGCAATGGGAGCAGTTAACAAGAAAAAGGCAGTTCTAGTTACCTACAAGGATGTCTTTGCCAGTAAGGAAGCAGTTGGTCTTGCTGAGGCTGCTGGGTATGAGGTTACCGAAGTAGTTGTTCAGGGATACATCAAGCATGGCGGCTTAGGCCTGGGGCCTGGTGTCGCCGAACGTATCAAAAATAAGGCATCAATAAGCAATTTTGAAACTATTATTATCGATGCGGCGCTCACTTCATCTCAAATCCACCAGTTGGGCCAGATTACAGGTCTAGCAGTAATTGATCGAGATAAGCTCATCCTTGATATTTTTGAAAGCCGAGCGACCACAGGGGAAGCAAAATTACAAGTCAAGCTCGCAGAGTTGACTTACGAACTTCCAAGAGTCCGACAGACAGTCCGTCTATCGAAGAAAGGGGAACGTCAAGGATCGATGGGGTTGGGAGAGTATGCGGTTGACGTTCAATTCAGATCGTTGAAGAAGCAAATGTCGTCTATCAAGGAAAAACTGCTTCAGGTACAGAAGAGGCGTAGTCTCTATCGTACTCAACGCCAAAGGCTCAATATTCCGTTTGTATCACTAGTCGGTTACACAGGTTCCGGAAAGACCACACTCTTCAACAGGATGTCAGAGGAAGAGAAAGAAGTTGCAAATAATCTCTTTACAACTCTTGGTACTACTACCCGAACGGTGATACTTCCTGATTATTCAAAGATCCTGCTTTCGGATACGGTAGGCTTCATAACTAGAATACCAACATACATGATTGAAGCATTCAAATCTACTTTAGACGAATTGTTCTATGCAGATCTTGTACTTCTAATGGTTGATGCCAGTGAACCATCCAATGAAGTGGCAATAAAGTATTATCGCTGTTTAGATATCCTGAACGAATTGAGAGTCCCCACCTCCAAGGTGCTTGTCGTGCTGAACAAATCCGATAAATCTTCAGAGAAGGAGTTAGCTGACGCTAAAGAGCTTATTGGCGATCTACCATCAATAGTGATCTCTGCAAAGCATGGGGCGGGAACCCGCAGTCTCAAGAACCGCATCCGTGAAAGCCTGAAGGCACGCCTTGAGGCAAAGATCCTCTCACCAAGATAACCTTTAGAATTGGTGCTTTTTGGCATGTTGCAACCTGAGAGCCCCTATCAGTCTGTGATAACCGTTATTCATCTTTGTCAGGTCTGGAATATGAGAATGGATCAAGCCATTTTGGTCCTCGATCTCACGAAAAAGTATCTCTAGATATCTGAATCGGAAGTTACCCATACGATTCAGGGAGCTAGTTCACGAGAGTCCATCTTTTATCTCTCAAATTCTTGTAGGATATCACTGGACGAAACTTTACTCTAAGCTCCTGACTAGGTTCAAGTGAGAGTTCCACTTTAGTTTGGCTTCCGAGAAATGCTTGAACCTCATCTAAGAGATTAGATATTCCCTTGCTTTTCACTTTGGCGAAGACTCTAAGTCTGCACACATCGTCGGTTTCCTGAACTAGTTGAGAAGGAGGTAAACTCATATCTCTATGAAGCATAGACATTAGTGACTTCGGTGAGATTATTCTGTTGGGAGAAAAGGTCAAGTGATCTTCTCTTCGTCCGTCCACAGATTCTAAGAGTGGTGTGTTTCGCCCGCAGGAACATGGTGAGTTAGCCCAGGATCCAACATCTCCCAGATCATACCTTATCATTGGCATTGCATCATTCAAGAGGCAGGTTACAACAATGTTACCAGATTCACCTGGAAGCGTCGGACTACCATCCTTGAGTATCTCAACAATAACTGAATCGGACACATGTAGGCCGATTCTTGTCTCACATTCAAAACCAATCTTCCCTATTTCTGAAGCGCTATACCCTTGGTATGTTTTGCAACCAAAAACCTCTTGAAGATACTTTCTGGTTGGTTCGTCCAGGACTTCACCGCCTGTCATTAAGGCTTTTGGGCGAATTTCCTCGATCCCCTCTGAAGAAACCGAATGAGCAAGAAGGCGCAGATACGATGGAGTCGACTTGATAAAATCAGGTTTAAACTTTCGAATCTCAGGTAGGATCTCGTCAATGTCATCTCCCAACGTTACATTCCTTGCGAAATAGTCATGAAGTGGCCCCACCAATCGGGAGGTAAATCCCAACGACTTGGTCCTCCCTGATATGGTTCTTACATCAGATGGATTTCCGTGAGTTATTCTCATCAACTTGTCAAGGGGCCCAATACCAAGGATCCCTCTAATCCTAAGATAATGGCCTTGGATATAGTATCCTGCAAGATAGTCATAGTATGATTTACTATAGTAAGATTTCATGGGCCCTCCTGTAGTCCCAGAAGAAGATCGCACAATACAATTCTTAGGATCATCCGCCATCCTATCCTCAAGAGGTTGAGCCAATAGGTCATATTTTGTACATACTCTTATTCTACGAAGATCTTCAATTTCCATGATATCATCTGGCCTGACCCCAGATCGATCCAACCAATTACGCCAGAATTTGGTTTTGCTATATCCATGCGCAATCGCTTGTTGCAGTCTTTCTCTTTGATGCTTCAGGAATTCCTCGCGTGGAAGTTTATCCACTCTGGAAGAGAGGAAAGCATGCCATAAGATTCTGGAAAGCACGGTTAACCCCAGATCATCAATGGGCTCTATCACTTCGATGGTGGAACTTTTTCGATCATTCCCGCAAGTTTCTTAACCATCTGGAGCGCAGATTCTAGGTTGTGAATGAAAATTTCCTCAACATTGATACCAAGCCCGATCCCAAGTTTTGATTCCCGAACATGATTCGAAATGTCTGCCCAGATCTCTGCAGCAAGCTCTATCGACTGCGAGGTAGCGGGAATCTGAAGAAGCCGCCTTTCTTGATCTGGTGAGATCTCTGCTCCCAGCCACTTGAGAAAATCCAAATCATCAACATTTCGTACTGGAGTAAAGCTCAGAAACATTTTACCTGGTTTTACTCCTCGCTCCACACATTTTGCTTTGTATGAAGACAGGACGGTCTTCAGAGGTTCAGATGAGAACAAGACTTGGGTCGTGAAGAAAGACGCTCCTGCAACTGTTTTCCGGATTAGTCGCTCACTTTCATCAGACCTGGAGGGAATTAGGATGTTCCCTATTGCTATCTTCTTATCTTGAAGAGCTAACCTGGTCGCATCAGTGACCGTGGGGCCTGGATACTGATGTAAACCGCTGTTTCCACCTGTAAAGATGAAATTCTGAATGTCATCTGAGCCCGTGGCGTGCTTAAGCCACCTGACAAAATCGTCTCTATCTTTACAATGAACTACAGCCTTGTTAACAATCACTTGTTTGCCAGTTTTTTTACGAAGCTGCGTCGCAAAGCAACATGATGGCTCGTTTCTATAACGCGGTTCACCTTTCCGGTTCTCTTCGACAATCTCAGGAACATTTATTAGTTCAACTGAATCGGCTGAGGAAAGGGCTGTGCTTATTGTTTCCACTATTTTTCGTTTATGGTCATCCGTAGCCACTCTGTTTGGTGGGACCACCTCAAAAAGGATGTCAGCGTCGACAGTCACATCTGAATTGAAGAATTTTTCATTAATATTTCTAGCGGAATGATTGATTTAATCGATTTAAGGAACAGTGTGATTATGAGAATAGCCAGTGTGAATCCGGCAACGATAGGCCGCTTGAGGTGTCGGGGGCCTATCCACGTTCACTTACGTAGAGAGCCTTGAACCCGGCTTTCTCTACTGCCATCCTTATCTCTGTTACATCCGCTTCTCCTGGATCGTAGTCTACGATCACTCTGTTGAGCATGACCGCTGTCCTGACCTCCTGCACACCTCTCACTTTAGACAGACTTTTCTTGATTATCGGCACACATAAAGCGCAATCCAAATTAGAAACTGAAATTGAGAGAGATTTCATTCAATCCTTTCTCATAGTTTTGAACCTCTTCAACAAAAGCGAATTTGATAAGACGGTTACAGAGCTCAAAGCCATCGCTCCAGCGGCGAGTATCGGGTCGAGGAACCCGAGCGCCGCGATTGGTATCAACCCAACATTATAGGCAAATGCCCAGAATAGGTTCTGCTTTACCTTACTCATTGTACTCTTGCTAAGCTTTATGGCAGTAGGTACATCTCTGAGATCATCTTTCATGAGCACTATCCCGGCCGTTTCTACGGCGACGTCCGTCCCGCTTCCTATAGCTATCCCTATCTCTGCCTGAGCTAATGCAGGGGCATCGTTAATACCATCTCCAACCATTGCAACTATCTTCCCCTCCCGTTGGAGGCGCTTCACAACGCTTGCCTTTTCTGACGGGATCACATTGGCTATCACGCTATCGATTCCTACGCTCCTAGCAACAGCCTCGGCAGTCCTTGTATTATCTCCAGTTAGCATGATCACCTCTAAACCAGCCCGTTTCATCTCATCCACGGCATCCTTTGAAGAATCCTTTATGACGTCTGCGGCTGCAATTATCCCCGAGATGTTTCCATTCAATGCCTCTATCATTACAGTCTTTCCGTCATCTTGCAGTCTCTCGATGGTATCCCTCAACGAAGATGCATTGATACCATTTGCTTCCATGAGTTTCTGATTGCCTATTAGGACTCTTCCAACTTTCAACAGGCTCTTGACTCCATGTCCAGAAATAGCCTCGAATTCTTCTACCTTTGATATTGAGAGTCCTTTCTCGGTTGCTCTTCTTACCATGGCCTCGCCAAGCGGGTGCTCTGAACCCTTCTCCACGGATGCGGCAATCCTAAGAACCTCATCTTCAGAGAGGTTTCCGATAGCAATTACATCGGTTACAGACGGCTCTCCTCTTGTTATCGTACCTGTCTTATCTAGGACGACGGACTGGATCTTGTGAGCCTTCTCCAGATATTCTCCACCTTTGATAAGTATCCCATTTTCAGCTCCTTTACCTGTCCCAACCACGATCGCGGCTGGAGTAGCTAGACCCAGAGCGCAGGGACAAGCGATTATCAATACCGCAATGAATGAAGTAAAAGCCAGAGTAAATTCGCTTCCCAGTATGAAGTACCATCCAATGAAGGATGATAATGCCACAACAATTACAATCGGAACAAAATATGATGAAACAGTATCTACTAATTTCTCAATAGGCGCCTTTGCAATCTGAGCTTCCTCAACTAGCCTCACTATCTGTGAGAGTGTTGTGTCAGCTCCGACCTTTGATGCCCTTACCTGTAAGAGCCCTGTTTTGTTTATGGTCGCACCAATTACCTTATCATTGATTCCTTTCTCGACTGGTATGCTTTCCCCAGTTATCATCTTCTCATCTACCGAAGACCTTCCCTCAACCACAATTCCGTCAACAGGGATCTTCTCTCCGGGCTTTACAATAGCAATGTCACCTACTTGCACTTGTTCTATCGGGATCGATAGCTCTTTGCCAGCTCTTATTATTACAGCATCAGGAGGCTGGAGCTCCAATAGTTTCCTTACAGCGTCTGTAGCTCTACCTCTCACCCCATACTCGAGCAATTTCCCTAAAGTGATCAGGGCAATTATTAGCGCAGATGTGTCGAAGTAAACTACTGATCCAAAAACTGATGGAATGAATGTAGCCAGTGTACTGTATCCCCATGCTGCTGATGTTCCTATTGCTATTAGAGAATCCATGTTGGCACTTCTCGCTCTTAATGCATGATATGTTCCCTTGTAGAATCTAAAACCCGCAATGAACTGAACGGGCGTCACTATGAGGAATAGCCAGAGATTAATAGGAAGAATTGGAAGAATTGGAAAGAAGCTAAAGATGAATGCTGGTACACCGAGACCAAAACTAAGGGCTGTCAAATATTTGAGTCGTCTATACTCAAGCTCAGGTTTGAGGAAGGTCTGAATGCAAGAGTCAGAGCAGAAGTAGTATGTGGTTCCGCGGACAGTAGTCTTTAGTGCGTGAGTCCCTTCATCCACATGCATACCACATACAGGATCTTTCGCCAACTGAGTAGCTAAGGGTAGGTCAAGATATTTAGCAATATCCCCGTACATTTATGAAAATAACAGTGAGAAGGTACATGCTTGTCCGGTCTGCTCCGATTGAAGTTTATCTTCACCGGGTTAACTCCAAAGCTGAACACTGTTGGTGTATCGCCTTGTGAGAGAACCAACATAGTCAACTGTCTAATAACAGATCGAATACAGCATCGTTAATCAGGGCGGTCACAGTGGTACAGTTATCTCATGGGAAGGGGTTAAATGGCGAGCACCAAGGAAATGAATAAGGGATATCGTCACCCTATTATAGAGGCCACGGGAAATCTTAGATTCTAATGGTATTCTGATCCGTACCTGATCAAGTGATGCCGCTTGGTCAGATAATACCCAGCACACGATAAAGGTCAGTAGGCGTGCTTCGTCGATTTGTGTTGTCGAAGGCCATCTTGGGAAGGAAACATCTTTCCGCACAAGTCACACCTAATATGTCCATTATTATCTACATGTTCCCTACCGATGTCTGTTGCTCTAAGGGTTGCAGCACTAATACGCCCCAGAGATCTTAGCTGCTTCTCGCCAATAATATGGCACATCATCCCACTAGTCTCAAAAATCAGAGGATGCTCCGATGAGGCTCTAGAGGTCAACGCTCTCATCTTGGAAACTAATCTCGGTCGCGTGAAGAAGCTTGAGTTCGGTGAGATTAGTGCGATAATCGCTTCCCTTGATATTCTGGGCCTAGAGTAAGACGACAACACAGTCATCTGATATGCCTCAATCCTATCTACCTCTCACAGACGCGTATTAACAACAACTTTCATTGGCTTCATAAGCTTCGCGGTCCTCGGGTTCTCCTTCAGATGGGATATGATCGCCTCCATACCAATCCTTGAATGGAAGTAGCCCATCCCTCCCGGCCTTGACTCGTCTGGAAGACGATTTGCTGTGTAGAACTCAAAGAGCACATCTGTAATCATACCCACATCTTGGCGCTTCACCATTCTCAGGTATATCTCGCCTGTCTTCGGATCTTTGAGATGGCGACCCTGATGCCTCCCATCCTCCGTACCCATCAACTTCAACTGATACATGTTGAAGGCCGAGCCCACCCATCCTATCGTCTTCGTCGCCGGTCTGAAGCATTGTCTCTCACATCCTGTTATGCCAATTGACTCCGCCATCCCGCCCCACTTCACCTCCAACTCATCTAGAAGGAAGGGCTCAAACTTCTCTGAATCGGTATAGGTTAACCTGCAAGTATCCCTTCCCACACAGGCACCAGATAGAAGCCTTAGCGTCGAGTATGACTTCCCGTTCCGTGAGCCGTAGCCGAATCTCTTCATATCCTCTTCAAACCTCCCTCTCATCTCATCCGGGATGTTGCTGAAGAGAAGATCTTGGTTAGGCGTCGTGAATAGAATTATCGGATAGTTGTCCATGAGGTAGCGAGCCATCTTCTTCAAGTTGCCATCTGGACCATCTATAATTCTCCCATTCTCAATATACACTCCGCAGGTGTATAGCCCATTGGATTCCTGTTCAATCCAGGCACTGTGGAGGCTTCTGTCACCATAGTCATGGTTCTGATCGGGCATATCGAAGTCGATCCCGCTCACATCCCTTACCTGTTGTTGGAACCATTCCATCCCCTGCTTCATCAAGACATATTTCATCCTCGCCCAGTACCTCCTCTGGCGATCTCCCCACTCCTGATGAATCTGAACTATGGCATCCAGTCCTTTCAAAAGTTCCGTCTCCCTGATTGATTAGAAAAGAAAGCCCATGAATCAACCCGACATTTTCAAACACAATTTCATCACCTACCACGAGATCTACATCGCCATCCACGTCAAAGTCCCCTACATAAC
>JACZWF010000029.1 GCA_022572285.1 Nitrososphaerota archaeon
ACCAGCAGTTCGCCAACCTCTATTGGTTCCGTTACGACTGGTTCCAGCGGCCGGAGCTGAAGAAGAGATTCAAGGATAACATTAGTGTTTCTTGACGGCGTCTCCATTCTACTGAGACTTTTTTCGGATCCAACTTACACCATCTCTATATCTCTGAAGACCCTCTTCAAGGTATATTATCTCGTTTCTAATAATCTGAAGCTCCCTAGCTAATCTCCGCTTTCTGAAGAAACCCTGTGGGCTGGATTCTTTCTCTTCTAGCTTCCTAAGCGCCTCATTTTTCTCTACCAGAAGCCTCATCACATCGTCTTCATAAGGGCTGCTCAAATGATTCTAACAGCATTGAATTTGTTAGGGCTTATGAAGATATCCCAAGTGATATAAGCAAAGAAGAAGATAGTCTCTACAACTGGTTTGAAGTTAGTAGAATTGGGAACTGAGGATCTAGCGAGGTATCCATTTCTAGATGAGACTGGAGAATATATCCGTGGGCTCGATCTCAGTGTTGAAGAAATCACACGAGCAGAATATCACGAGGTTTTAGAGAGAGCAAAGTCACGAGTAATAGATGCACTGAAGAAAGGGACTATCGCGTGTGAATTCTACAACAGAGAGATTGAGATACTATCCTTTCCTGTGGCTCTAGTCCTCATCAAAGCGACGAAAATAGAACACATAATCTCTAGATATGCTTTAGCCGAGGCAAAACGCGTTGAGACATTCCTCCTAAAAGAGAAGAGGCCCATTATACCTATAATGTTTGAACGAGTTCTCAATATCGAGCCAATCAAAGCAAGAGATGGATTTGATCGGCTTCACCTCGAATACAAGATACCACTAGTCGACTTCCTGAAAAGGGCTGTGCAATTTCACACAACGTCATGGAGGCTAGTGAATAGAGTCATTGAGGAAGGGTTCGTTCTAGTGACTACGACTGAACTAGTCCGTTTGCTCAGAGAGGAAATCTACGAGATGATTCGTAGCAGATTGAAATCAAGCTCTGTGATAAAGCTTGATCAAAGGTTGAGAGACACCGTTGATGAAATCATTAGAGCCGCACCTCCAATACCCGCAAAGTTCGGTATCTTCTCAGGAGAATATCCTCCATGTGTCACGAAGGCACTAGAATTATTGGAAACCGGACAAAACGTGCCTCATTATGGGAGATTTCTGATGACAGCATTCCTTTTACACGCAGGTAAAAGTGTTGATAATATAATAGATCTATACCCAGGCGTTCCCGATTTTAAGGAGAGAGTTACAAGATATCAGGTTGAGCATATAGCAGGTCTACGAGGAGGAAGGACGGCATACTCTGTTCCCAGTTGCAATACTATCCTCAGTAATAATTTCTGCTTTCGGAATCACAATTGTGGTACGATCAAAAACCCCCTTCAATTCAGAAGGAGAACTAAGAAGAATTCTTGACGAGGATCAATGATATTGATAGGCGAGATGGATGATTTGAATGTCTGAGGAAAGCCTTAACGTGCTTAAACGAGCTTTTAGAGAGTACTATTTTCAGAGAGACGCCATAGAGATCCCCACCAGGATAGAAGAAAGGGAATTCGGGTACCTGCCTTTTGGCGGTTTTATGACTAGACATCTGAAGCTAAAAAACAAGGGAGAGCTGACAGCCCTATTGGTCAGAGAGTCACCCAGAGGAGTTTATGCTTCATGTTCATATTACGAGGACCCTTCACTACCCATGACGGAAAAAGGGTGGAAATCGGGAGATTTAGCCTTCGATATAGATTGCGATGACTTAGAAATGGAGTGTAAAAAAGACCACGACAGGTGGACATGCAAGGGTTGCTTGCTTGTAGGTAGAGGCATCAGACCTGCTAGATGTCCTAGCTGCGCAAACACAAAAATACTCACCCTGAATTGGTCCTGTAAGCTGTGCCTAGACGCATCGAAAGATGAAATAATAAAGCTGAAAGAAATACTCCTGAAGGATTTTGGGATGACACGAGGGAAAATATCTACTTTTTTCTCAGGAAACAAAGGTTACCATTTAACAGTTGAAAATTCTGAATTCGATGCTCTCGATCAACGCGGAAGGGGAGAGCTAGCCAATTACATTTCGGGAAAGGGCCTCGATATTGCGAAGTTAGGTCTTTCGAAGAATGCAGATTACAATAACATGGTTTCGAGACTACCGGTGCTGGGAGAGCCAGGATGGAGAGGGAAAATAGCCTCCTTTTTTGATGACTATGAATTTGAAGGAGAGCGTGATGATGGAGACATCAAATCCAAGATCGCGAATTATTATGGCAAATTGAGTCCGAAGAAGTTTGGTGCGATCATCGACTTAGCAATTAGGAGCCGTGGTGCAAAGATAGATTCAGTTGTAACTATTGATATTCACAGGATCTTTAGACTAGCGGGGTCCCTTCACGAAAAAACAGGCCTCTCGAAGAAGAGATGCGACGATCTCAATTCATTTGATCCTACAACCGATCCAGTTGAAATTAAGGATGAACCCATAAAGGTCCGGGTTAGTATGAGTCCACCCTTTACTCTCAGAGAACGAACCTACGGGCCCTATAAATCTGAAGAGGTAATACTCCCTCTTCATGCGGGTGTGTATCTGATGGGCAATAACCTGGCACAGGCCGTCAATTCCTGATAAGAGTAAATGCAATGGAAGAATTTGAGGTCGAGTTCAGAAATACTGTATGCATGTCAAATTTTTCCTAGATATAAAGTACATAAATACAGTCAAATGGATGAAAAGAATATATATATTATTATGGTCCGATCATGATGAAGAGGGGGTATTACCGTTATGAAAAGGGTTGAAGCGATAATTAGAGCAGAGAAGCTCGATGAAGTAAAGACTGCCCTGGCCCAAGCAGGATACATCGGGATGACTACCTATGAAGTAAGAGGAAGAGGACGCCAGAAAGGATACTCTAGATTCTATAGAGGGAGGGAATTCAGATATGATCTCCTCCCAAAGTTGAAAATTGAGCTTGTAGTGGACGACAAGGACACAGAGGGAGTTATTGGGGCTATAGAGAGCAAGGCAGCTACTGGAGAAATAGGTGATGGAAAGATCTTTATCTTCCCTGTCGAAGAAATTATACGTATAAGAACTGGCGAAAGAGGCCAAGCGGCTATCTGAATATTTCTCTATCGCACTCGCACTGAAGTCAGTCTACGTTAAAGAACTCCATTTACATATATTACACACAGGGTGAGTAGTGTAATAAAGAATGGGAGACCTGAAATTCGGGATTGAGATTAGCATTACGGCGGAATCGCTAAAACGAATCTGCGTTAAAGCAGAGGACTTGGGATACAATTTCATTTTTTATGGCGATTCCCTGAGCTACAATTCGCTGGAATGCTGGACCGCAATATCCGCCATCTCCTTAGTCACGAAATCGATTAGGGTTGGACCCTCAATGACCTTTCTCTCCTACAGGCATCCAGCAGTATTAGCAAGAGCCTCAGCAACCATTGACAGGCTGAGTAGTGGAAGATTAGAGCTAAGGATGGGGATTGGTGGGAGAGCATTGAAGCGAGATAGTAGAACTTACGGAGTGCCTTTTCCCCCGTATCACCAGAGAGTTGAAAGACTTGACGAGGGATTAACTCTAATGAAGAAACTTTGGACACTCAAGAAGTCAAGTCAACGTGGAAAATACTTCTCCAGTTCAAATGCCGCCCAGATTATAAAGCCAATCCAAAGACCTCATCCTCCGATAACTATAGCCGGTATTAGCGAAAAAGTCCTCGATCTCGTAATCAAGCACGCAAATGTATGGGAGGTGGGAGGTGTTGTTCCTGCTGAATATCGAAATTTGCGCCAGACCTTAATTTCAAAGTGCAAAAATCGAGGGAGAAACGTGAGCTCCATAGAGATGTCCTTGGAGGTAACAATAGGATTATTCACTCGAGGTGGGGATGCGATTGATGGTCTGAGGAGGAAGCTTGGCAACAAGTTCGACAAGCTAGCGAAGAGATGGACGCTAATTGCAGGGCCACCAGATCATATAATCTCTGAACTGAATAAGTTCGTTGAGCTTGGAATAGAAAGATTTTCAATATATTTCATAAACTATAATGGCATGAATCTATTTTTTCATCGACCTACCTTGCTAATAGATCAGATGGAAATCTTTAGAGAGCAGGTCATTCCATATCTAAAACATTAGTCAAGTATTTTATATCTGGAATGAGATAATCAGCACAAGCTTCGGATGAGAAGTACCTATCTGTGTGAATCATTGTCCTTCCGACCACCAAAACAGTCCTCATTCCTGCTCTAGTTCCGGCAAGAACATCATGAATGGTATCTCCAACTACTAAACCCTCATCAAAATCGATGCCTAATCGCTCTGCAGCGAGAATAATCAGGGCAGGGTGAGGCTTCCCCTCATCAACTTCATCCGCGCCGGTAATAGCTGAGATGAATTGATCGATTCCAAAACTTTCGACCATTTCTCTAGTATCAGCTCGAGCATTTGATGAGGCAATAGCACACCTGATTCCTCTTCTCTTTGCTTCTGAGAGAACTTCTATGGCAGACGGGAAAAGTCGTAGCTCCCTTTTCGAATCCTTGAAAAGTTCCTTTTCGGTAGAAACGATCTCCATCGCTAGCTCATCATTAATTCCCGGAACTAGAGCATTAGCCATATCGATGTGAGATTTTCCAAGGTGCTTCATGACGTTCGACGCATCAGAGCCAATGCCAAATTTCTGAAAGGTTCTTAACCAGCACCTCAGATGGAGATCATACGAGTCCACCAACGTCCCATCGAAATCGAGTACGACTCCCCTCAACAACTTATCTTATTGCTCTCCAGAGATTATTGTAAAGGCCGTCCATGTAAAAGGTTAGCATCTATTTGACATGACCGACTCAAATTCCCATAAGCTCAGTAGGTCAGGCTTGCAACATTCAACAATCCAAAGAGAGGCATGGTCAGTTCGTTCCTGCTGAGGGGCTCAGCGGTAAAGTTGTTGCAGAAAAAGTAGGAAGGGTTCCATAGATGTTACGATAATAGTTGAAGCAACGGAGCATACTACTGTGTTGAGGTTGAGTGCAGAAGTAAGGCCAAAGAGTCGCGCGCACGATCGCCATATATGATTATAGTGTTAGCTGAAGAATTGCCGCCGCCCGTTAATGGTGCAGCGACGACGCATCTACATCCCGGTCTTTCCACTCCCATGAGTACGTTACAAGGGCATCCATTCTAGCCTGCAACTCTTGGTATGTCTCCGGGTCGATTTCTCTAGTATGACCATGATCAATGTCAATTAAGACGATGTTATGGAGCCGAGCATCCTTGATTTGATCAAATGAAATAGGTGGGTTTGGATAGAATTGATTGCAAAGTTTCCTAATTCTTTCAACTTCCTCATAGGATCTATCTCTGGGAGGTTTAATGAAAAGGTAAGGTATCTGTAGAATGGTAGAGTTCGGAGTGGCCAAACCGAACTTGCTCGCCCTTGGACTATATTGCGAGATTTTGCTAGAAATTTTGGCCTGATTAGAAGTATTTGGATTGAGGGCATGACCGGGCGGGATATAACCTGTTTCCACCTCAAGTATTAGAACTCCTTCCCCTTTTACCGCATGTACGTCACAAGTGAGATTTGAATCAAGAGTGTGATTAAGATTCACCAGATATCCTGACAAGATTAGCTCCTTTGCGCATATGAGCTCCATGACCGAATGATTGACGTCAACCTCGCCATTTTCATGCAGGTCCAACAGTCGTTCACCTAGGACTTTAAGATGGAAACTAGACTCCTCATCCATTCCTCGAGTGAGTCTTTTCAAAATTCCAAGAATAAGCGCGCCAAAATTCTCTTCCTTTTGAGTAAACATGACCTGCGGAGTGAATCAATTAATTATTAGTACATAAATGCTTACGAGCGCGGGTGCGCGCAAGGCCAGAGATGTACACATCTTGAAATAAAAGAGATGGAGACTGACGCGGATCGTTCTTCTGATTTGATGGAGCCTGGTACCCGACCCCATTTGTCGCTTTAGATAATTTAGGGGCCGGTCATTCCTCCTCATCATTCTTGTCTGAGTGCAGACCTAGAAGATCTCGTGCTATTATCAACCTTTGAATCTCATTAGTTCCTTCGTAAATCTCAGCTATAGATGAATCTCTGAAATATCTTTCGAGGGGTTGACCTACTTCAAGTCCTTCTACAGCCTGGATTTCTAATGCTTTACGTACTGCTCGAGATGCAACCTCTGAGACATAGGCTTTCACTATTGAGCAGTTTCTTGAGACGTGGTGACGGGAGTCTCTCAATATATTTTCTTTTCTTGCAAGCCTTTTGAAATATTCATGGACTTCTTGAAGCGTGTTATAGGTCATTAATCTAGCAGCGAATATTTCCATTGCCATATCAGCAATCATCCCTTGAAGGGATTGTCTATTTACAATTGAGCTTTGAGCTTTATCATTCGTCATGAAATCAATTGACTGATCGAGAGCTTGTTCTGCTACACCTAAGGCTCCGGCAGCTAAGCCGGCTCTTCCTCCATCCAATGCGGTCAATGCTATCATCAAGCCCATTCCAGGGCGGCCTAGAATATTTTCCTCTGGAACTACACAATTATCAAATACAAGCTCTGCCGTTGTAGAAGCTCTAATCCCGGTTTTGCTCTCAACCTTTCCAACGGTGAAGCCAGGCATCCCGTGTTCGACTAGGAAAGCTGTTATGCCTCGGTCAGAGCGGTGAGATTTGTTAGTGAGAGCGAAAACGATGACTAGATTAGCTCTATCACCATTTGTGCAAAAAATCTTACTCCCATTAAGGACGAAATCGCTACCGACTTTCTTTGCTGATGTATGAATATTTTTGACATCACTCCCGGCTGCCAATTCTGTCAAAGCAAATCCACCAATAATCTCACCACTGGACAGTCGAGGCAAGTACTTGTTCTTCTGAGCCTCGGATGCAAAGAGTAGGATTGGCCCAATACAAAGGCCTAGGTGAGCCCCGACAATGGTAGCATGTGCCGAACAGATTCTCCCAAGCTCCTCGAGCAAAATTCCACACTCTACCTCCCCTAGTCCCATTCCGCCATATTTTATTGGAACTTGAAGACCCATTAGTCCTTGATTTGAAAGCTTATTGAGGTTATCCAGAGGAAATTCTTCTTTCAAATCATAATCTACAATGCTTGGAGCGATTTCACGAATTATGAAATTACGAGTTTGTCGCCGGAATTCTTCCTGCTTAGATGATAGCAAAAAGGCCACTACAACTCATCTCAGAATAGATGATATGGTTTCACGGTATTAAACTAACCGCAAAAGTTTCACCTGAGGAGGAGGGCTCGAGCCGGGGCCGCTTCGGTTCTCACCTTCAGCGGGAGTCCAACGAAATAATATCTTCCTGGGCGAACTTCAGTCAGATTCAGACCTTCAAAAATTGTTAACCCCGCTTCTAGGAGCATCTTGTGGACATTCACATTCCCTGAACGGAATTTCTGAATGGCAATATAATCATGGCCAATAGTTTTCACACCTTGATGCACCAAGTAATCCGCCCCGTCTTCTGTCATAAAGACAAAGTCTTCATAGAACTCCTTGTACCCCCTCTTTGAGTTCCTTGTCTTGAGAAGAATTATCTCACCACTTCTTATCTTATGAGGTGACAGATCTCGGGATGTAATTCCAGTTTCAATCTGTGATAGGTCAATGACTCTTGATGGCCCTACTAGTGAGTCATACGGCAAGTCAGTAACGGCGCTAGCTACATTCTTTACATGAAGGAGAGAATCCACGTGGGTCCCAGTGTGAGATCCAATCACAATTTCGGAGAGATTCGAGTTCCCATCCGGCATCTTTCTAATGAAGTTAATTCTCGGAGGAGTATTACCAGGGTAGACCAACATTTTCTCCGATATCTCCAATGAGATATCTAGAATCCGGGTCTTGCGAGCTGGCTGGATAGTCAATCCTAAGTTCATCCCACTCTATTACTTTGAGCTCTTGAGCTCTTTGAGCAACTCTCTCGTCTCAATCTTGTAATTTTCAACGGCAGGTTGGTTGTATGGATTTACATCTAAGAGTCTAGCCAATAACATCATCTCGATCATCTCTAACTGCAAAAGTTGGCCCACCGACCTTTCAGATTTATCGGGAAGTATCAGCTCTATGAAGGGTCTATTCGCCTTGACAAAGGCCATCTGAACTCCTTTTACTACTGCATCCATAATATCAGAGAATCCTAATCCTTGAATGTTCTCTACCAGCGCTTCAAATTCTGGCATGTTTGGCAGACTAACTGAGCTCCTCGATTTGGAAACAGTAACGAACCTGAAAAGCTTGTCTCGAGGGCCGCCCAAATAAAGTTGGGCCATTGAATGAAGATCGGTAGAACCAATAGACACTGTAGGTGTAATTCCTGTGAATGTTCTCTCTGTCCCTGAAGCATTCCATTCCTTTCCGATGCTTTCACCCATTAATTGTCTATACCATCTACCTATCGCTTCCAAATCATTCGAGAATAGAAAATGATCATGTATTGATAGACCTCTCTCTAGGTTTAGAAAAATTAGTGATGCGATAATAACTGCAGGATTATCCTTCAATGTAGTTGATAGACACCGATCTAACATCTCAACTGCCCCACCAAGAAGTTTCTCAATGTTGATACCCATCAGAGCTAAAGGAAATAGGCCTACGTTGGAAAAGACAGAATAACGACCTCCAACTTTCTGAGGAATGGAGAGTACTCGGAAGTCCTTCTTGCGTGCTAGTTTCTCCAGCTTAGAGCCCTGATCGGTTGTGAC
This sequence comes from Nitrososphaerota archaeon, assembly GCA_022572285.1. Taxonomy (GTDB): domain Archaea; phylum Thermoproteota; class Nitrososphaeria; order Nitrososphaerales; family UBA57; genus B1T1B5. Next base: position 8,780 of record JACZWF010000029.1, read on the forward strand.
TACAACAGAGCTTTGACGATTATCACTAAGAACGCCCAAGAGGACTTCTAGGTTGGCCACGGTTTCTGTAGTACTTCCTGATTTTGTAACAGCATTCACCACAACTCTCCCACTAGCTCTTTTCACTGCCTGGAGCATTGACTCTATAGAGTCAGGGTCGACCGTATCAGGGTAGAAGATCTGTCGTTCGGGGTGTTCTATATTATGGAATTTTCCCAAGACCGCGCGCTGGATAGCCATGGTGCCAAGGTTAGATCCTCCAATACCGATAACTACCAAGAGCGAAAAATCAGAGTACTCATTCGCTAGCGACATTGAGTCTTTAATGAATTCCCTTTCGCTTGGAAGAAGGATAGATGCAGCATCATCAGTGTAATCCCTCTTCTCCAGAACCATTTTTAGCTCCTCCAATCTTGGCACTAACCGATTTGCTGTACGAAGAACATCATTTGATGAAAAACCAGCGTGATCCCAGCGAACTCCTAGACTCATGTTCCAGACAGGACCTTCGAAGTTTATAAGCGAGAATCCTGCAAAGAGGAAAAAACGCCGGGGGTGGGATTTGAACCCACGTGTCCCGATGGGACAATCGCTTTCCAGTTCTTGCTACTTATGGGATCTCGAGGCGATCGCGTTGGGCTTCGCCCAGTTTCTGGCTTCGCTACCCCGGCAACCTCAGCATAGGTTTGATTCTTATATTGATTAAAAACTGATTCGTTCTAGTTAACAGGTACGACTTAACCTGTTCAATTTGACCCCGTTCGATTTGCGAAAAATCGATACATTTAAGCAGAGACTAATCAAAAACTCCCATCCATAATGCTTGTGGGTTTCAAAAGATACTCGTTGTTAGTTGGATTGACAATACTAGTCGCCTTATCCCTGGGTTTTGGCCAAGCATCGGCTCAGGAGATTCCCAAGATAGAGATACTCTCCCTAACCCTAGATAAGCAAAGTTACCAAGCGGGCGAAGAGGTGAGCATTCATGCGGTCGTCAGGAATGCGTCACCAAGAGAGACGCTCGAAATAAAGATTTCAGTAAATGCGGATTGGATTGAAGGGCAAAGTGTGGAAAGCAATCAGATCATAATGCGTGCTGGAGATACCAGAGTCATAAATATCATCATCCCAAGCAAGGAAGATTCGACTGGACCTAAGGTTCTGAGCGTCGGAGCGTTCGGCACGTTTGTTGACGAACCCAATCGTGATAGAATTCATGAGGTTCATCTTGCATTAGTTGTTTTTCAAGACCAGCCACAATCATTAGTATTCCCCATAATGTTAATCGCCATAATCGGAGTTATTGCGGCTGTGGTAATTATCGGTGCTAGAGGCTGGTCCACAGCCTAGGAATGTTCCAAAGATCGCATCTTAGCGGCCTTGACAACACTTTTCAGTAGAACTGCAATGAGCATTGGGCCGAGGCCTCCAGGAACTGGGGTTACCATAGATACCTTTTGAATTACATCATCAATATCAACATCACCAACCACTTTTCCATTGACGTAATTATTCCCGGAGTCAATTATGACGGAATCTCTTGCGACCATCCGTCCCTTAACCAACTTTGGTATGCCAAAATCCACTATCACTATATCTGATACCTTCGAGTAATTAACAAAAGAATCGTTTGCCGATGGCGCGACAGTAACAATTCCGCCTCTGTTGATGAGCATATTCGCCAAGGGAAGTCCTAGAATTCTACTCCCTCCACCAATAAGAATCTTCTTACCATGGATAGTGATGTTGGAGTGGTTGAGGATTTCTATGACTGCTCCTGCTGCAGCTGGAGTATATAGCTCCTCCCCCATGGTTATCCGTCCTAAGGAAGTAGGACTAAGGCCATCGACGTCTTTTGCTGGAGAGATTGCAGAGACAACCATTAACTCGTCAAGATGTGACGGGATAGGTAGTTGGACGAGTATACCATCGGTCTTCTTATCTTGATTTAGTTCGTTAATCAAGTCACATACCTCAGATAAAGTAATATCGCCATGAAAAGAGTGGACTAATGCAAATATTCCAACTTTCTCCGCCTCTTTAACTTTCAGTTCTACATAACGCAGTGAGGATTCATCTTTCCCTATGATGATTAGCGACAAGCGAGGTATGATTCCACTCCCCCTTAAGCTCCTTACTGAATTACTAACGTCCTCTTTGATCTTTAGTGCAAGATCTCTACCGTTTATGATAGTATCCATGATTAAACTGAAAATTCAGAGTTGAAAGATATTCTTAAACTAATTGTTTCCGACCGCTCGCGCGCGCGCGACTATTACGTTACAGATAGCCTTTCCTTCATCATTGAGGCTCATTTATTACCTCATCCTGTCTCGTCGTCTTTCATACTCAACATATTCAAAGCAATCCCCTTTCCTCATCAATCTTATCGATGAAATTGTCAATCCTATATTCAATTTCCTTAGTACTAACATGAAACTCAAACTTAGTGAAGTTAGGTCTTGGAAGGCTCTTCGGTCTTAGTGGAAAACTCGGTTTGCCCAAATCATATTGAGCTACCTCAATTTTCACAGCTGACATTCCGAAAAGGTACGCATATATCGACGCCTGGCGTTCCCCTTGTTGCCTTTGAGCGTTTATGGTTGATCTACGAGTTTCCTTAAACTCGTA